>NZ_JBEXJT010000044.1:0-72786 GCF_040609255.1 Kitasatospora sp. NPDC004723
GCCACTTCGCAGCACTTCGCCCCGCCGACCACAAGGTCGACGGGGCGAAACAGAGCCCGAATTAGCCAACAGCATCCCACACGGTTCCGGGCCCCTCGCGGTGGCGCCATGGTTACTTCTTCTCGCCCTTGGGGGCTTCGGCGTCGGTGGACAGCGCGGCGATGAAGGCCTCCTGCGGGACCTCCACGCGGCCGACCATCTTCATCCGCTTCTTGCCTTCCTTCTGCTTCTCCAGCAGCTTCCGCTTACGGGAGATGTCACCGCCGTAGCACTTGGCGAGCACGTCCTTGCGGATCGCGCGGACCGTCTCACGGGCGATCACGCGCGAGCCGATCGCGGCCTGGATCGGCACCTCGAACTGCTGGCGGGGGATCAGCTTCTGCAGCTTGCCGGCCATCATCACGCCGTAGCTGTAGGCCTTGTCCTTGTGCACGATCGCGGAGAACGCGTCCACCGCGTCGCCGTGCAGCAGGATGTCGACCTTCACCAGGCTCGCGGTCTGCTCGCCGATGGGCTCGTAGTCGAGCGAGGCGTAGCCGCGGGTCTTGGACTTCAGCTGGTCGAAGAAGTCGAAGACGATCTCGGCGAGCGGCAGGGTGTAGCGCAGCTCCACCCGGTCCTCGGAGAGGTAGTCCATGCCCTGGAGGTTGCCGCGGCGGGACTGGCAGAGCTCCATGATCGCGCCGACGAACTCGTTCGGCGCCAGGATGGTGCCGCGCACGACCGGCTCGTACACCTCGGCGATCTTGCCGGTGGGGAACTCGCTCGGGTTGGTGACGGTGTGCTCGGTGCCGTCCTCCATGATCACCCGGTAGACCACGTTCGGGGCGGTGGAGATGAGGTCGAGGTTGAACTCGCGCTCCAGGCGCTCCCGGATGATCTCCAGGTGCAGCAGGCCGAGAAAGCCGCAGCGGTAGCCGAAGCCGAGCGCCACCGACGTCTCCGGCTCGTACACCAGGGCCGCGTCGTTCAGCCGCAGCTTGTCCAGCGCGTCGCGCAGCAGCGGGTAGTCCGAGCCGTCCAGCGGGTACAGGCCGGAGAACACCATCGGGCGCGGGTCCTTGTAGCCGCCCAGCGCCTCGGTGGCACCCTTGTGCTGCGAGGTGATGGTGTCACCGACCTTGGACTGCCGGACGTCCTTCACACCGGTGATGATGTAGCCCACCTCGCCGACGCCCAGGCCGTCGGCGACCTTGGGCTCCGGCGAGATGACGCCGATCTCCAGCAGCTCGTGGGTCGCGCCGGTGGACATCATGGCGATGCGCTCGCGCTTGGTCAGCTGGCCGTCGACGACCCTGACGTAGGTGACCACGCCGCGGTAGGCGTCGTACACCGAGTCGAAGATCATCGCGCGGGCCGGGGCGTCCGCGACGCCGACCGGGGCCGGGACGGTGTTGACGATGTGGTCCAGCAGGTCCTCGACGCCCAGACCGGTCTTGGCACTGACCTTCAGGACGTCGCCCGGGTCGCAGCCGATGATGTGCGCGATCTCCTCGGCGTACTTCTCCGGCTGGGCGGCCGGCAGGTCGATCTTGTTCAGCACCGGGACGATCGTGAGGTCGTTCTCCAGCGCCAGGTACAGGTTGGCGAGGGTCTGCGCCTCGATGCCCTGGGCCGCGTCGACGACCAGGACGGTGCCCTCGCAGGCCGCGAGGGAGCGGGACACCTCGTACGTGAAGTCCACGTGGCCCGGGGTGTCGATCATGTTGAGGATGTGCGTGGAACCGGCGTCGGGGCCGGTCCTCGGCGCCCAGGGGAGTCGGACGGCCTGCGACTTGATGGTGATGCCGCGCTCGCGCTCGATGTCCATGCGGTCGAGGTACTGGGCGCGCATCTGCCGCGGGTCGACCACACCGGTGATCTGCAGCATCCGGTCGGCGAGCGTCGACTTGCCGTGGTCGATGTGGGCGATGATGCAGAAGTTGCGGATCAGCGCCGGGTCGGTACGGCTGGGCTCTGGCACATTGCTGGGGGTCGCGGGCACCTTGGTCCGATTCTCCGTTGGTCCGGGGGCCGGGGGTGTCCGGATCATCGCTGACCGGCTTCCCGGGCGACCGGACGGTCGTCCGATCGAGATAGTTCCTCCCATCCTCCCACTTCCCCCGGGCCGGTCGCGCGCCGCCGTCCGGTTCGGGCCTCCCGGCACCCGCCGGAAGGGCCGGCGGGCGCTCTTGCGCCCGGGCGGCGGCACGTCCTGCGCCCGGGCCGCGGCGCGGCAGGGCAGGATGGCCGGCCATGATCCTGGAAAGCGCCCTGCTCGACGTCCGGCCCGGCCGGGAGGAGGAGTTCCTCGCCGCCTTCGCCGAGGCCCGCCCGCTGATCGCCGGCCGGCCCGGCTTCCGCTCGCTGGAGCTGCGCCGCTGCCTGGACGAGGGACGCGGTTCCCGGTTCCTGCTCCAGGTCGGGTGGGAGACCCTCGCCGACCACACCGAGGGCTTCCGGCGCTCCCCCGAGTACCAGCGGTGGCGCGACCTGCTGCACCACTTCTACCGGCCGTTCCCCGAGGTCGAGCACTACGGCGAGCCGGTCCTGCGGGCCTGAGCCGGGTCCGCCCGGTTTTGGCCGGGCCCGGCGCCCCTGGTAGCGTGGGGCGCTGCACCTGGCCTCGGCATGCCCTCTCAGCAGGTCCGACGGCCGCGCGGTGCGGCCCTCCCCCAGCCTCCGGCCGGGAGGGACATCCAGAACCGATGACACAGACTGAGGCTCCTTCGTGGCGAACATCAAGTCCCAGATCAAGCGCAACAAGACCAACGAGAAGGCGCGCCTGCGCAACAAGGCCGTCAAGTCCTCGCTGAAGACCGCGCTGCGCAAGGCCCGTGAGGCCGCTGCCGCCGGCGAGACCGAGAAGGCCACCGAGCTGGCCCGCGCCGCCTCCAAGGCGCTGGACAAGGCCGTGAGCAAGGGCGTCATCCACGCCAACCAGGCCGCCAACAAGAAGTCGGCCATCACCAAGCGCGTCAACACGGCCGCCCAGGCCTGACGCCCCCGGGGCCGCCTCGACGGCCCCACCCCCCTCGGGACGGCCCGGCCCTCTACCCGGACACCCGAGGTGCGCAGCACACTTCGCACCGCACGCGGCCTGCGTTCGCCACGCGGGTGCGGTGCACAGAGATCGATCGGAAGCGTCGGCCGCGCCGCCCCTTCCCCGTACTGCCCGACCGGTTCCCCACCGGCCGGGCAGTTCGCGTTTGCGGGCGTGCTCGGCGGTGGGCACGCCCGCGGGTGGGCGTACTCAGCCGGTCTTCGTCCAGCTCTGGCAGCCCTGCGTCTTGAAGACGACGTCGGACTTCTTGATCGTGACGACGCCCTGCCCCGTCAGGTTCTCGTTGGCGATGATCGAGTCGAGGTCGCCGTCGGCGGCGCGGGCCCGCTCCCAGTAGCACATGCGGCCCGAGCCTCCGGCCGGGCCGGCCGTGCGGTAGGTGCCGGGCCGGATGTCGGTGCCGACCAGGAAGGTGCCGCTGCCGTCGATCGTGTCGGCGGGCGCGGCGGGCGCGGTCTCGGCGAGCGGCGCGGGCGCGGGCGGCGGCGCGGTCACCGTCGCCGTCGTCGTGACGGTCACGGTGACGGCCGGGGCCGGTGGCGCGGACGGTGCCGGGGCGGTGACCGTCACGGTGACGGTCTGCGTGACCGTGGGCTGCGGGACCGGGCCGGTCGCCGCCGCCGTCACCGCCGCCGAGCCGTTGGAACAGGCCGTCAGGGCGGCCAGCAGTCCGGCCGCCGTGACGATCGTGATGGTGCGCGTGCGCAAGGTCCCCCCTGGGACGTACGGCCGATGAGGGCCCCGACCCTACCGGCCGGGGGGAGCGCCACGGTGGCTGTCCCGCCCTCCGGGACGAGCGGTAGGGTCCCGGGTGTCCGGCACCCACGCCGAGGGCCCGAGGGGGGCACACATTGGGGACACCGCCACCGCCGCCACCGTCACCGTCACCGCAGAGTGGCCCCGGTTTCGTCGGCTACCCGCAGCAGCCGCAGCCGTCGGTGCCCGCGCCGACGCCGAACAGCCAGCCCGGCTTCGGGCCGCCGCCCGGTCTGCCCAGCGCGCCGGGTGTACCGGGTGTACCGGCCGCCCCGGGCGGCGGGCGGAGCGGGGGCCTGCGGCGCAACGCGGTGTGGGCGTTCGTCGGCGCGATCCTCGCCTCCGCGGTCTGGACCGGAACCGTCGTCGCGGTGCCCGGCATCGTCCACGGCGAGTCCGGTGCGAAGAGCGTCCGCGGCTACCACGCCGTCGACAAGATCTGTGAAGCGGGCAAGCTCACCGCGTTCCGCGGCAAGTACAAGATGGTGGACAACTACCCGCTGGAACACGCCGGCCGCAGCGGGTCCATGGACGTCATGCGCTGCTACGCGCTGATGAAGCGCACGCCCGGTGACAGCGAGACCACCGACTACGCCACCCTCGACATCCGCGCCGAGCTGCACAAGGCGGTCGACTCCGTGCCCGAGTTCGCCGCCCTGCGGCACTACTTCGAGCAGCAGAAGTACGAGATCACCGACGTGCCCGGCCTCGGCGAGGAGGCCTACCTCGCGTACGGCGACGAGCCGACCAGCTCGGACAAGACCTTCCACGACATCAACTACTACCTGCAGGTCCGCGACGGCGCGATGACGTACTCGCTGTACTGGACGGACAACTACCAGGTCGGCAAGAACCACACACTGGACCGCGAGACCGTGCGCAAGGCCATGACCGACGACACCCGCGACATGCTCAAGGCGATCGGCGGGCCGTAGCGGCGGGCCGCAGCGGCGGGCCCGCTCCGCCCGCGGGGCCGGCCGCGGGCCGCCCGCGGGCTCAGTACGACGGCGGCCGGGAACCGGCTCGGGAGGCCCTGGCCACGGCGACCACGGCCCGCTCCAGCGCGAAGGCCGGGTCGTCGGAACCGCCCTTGACGGCGGCGTCCGCCTGCGCGATCGCGGTCAGCGCCGTGGCCACGCCGTCGCCCGTCCAGCCGCGCATCTGCTGGCGGACCCGCTCGATCTTCCACGGCGGCATGCCCAGCTCGCGCGCCAGGTCCGCCGGACGCATGTTCCGCCCGGCGCTCGCCAGCCGGCCGATGCTGCGCACGCCGGAGGCCAGCGCGTAGGTGATGCCGGTCGGCGGCTGGCCGACGGCGAGCGCCCAGCGCAGCCGCTCCAGCGCCTCGGCGGCCCGGCCGGTGACCGCCAGGTCCGCCACCTCGAAGCCGGTGGCCTCGGCCCGGCCGCTGTAGTAGCGGGCCACCACGGTCTCGTCGATGGCGCCCTCGACGTCGGAGGTCAGCTGGCTGGCGGCGGCCGCCAGCTCGCGCAGGTCGCTGCCGAGCGCGTCCAGCAGGGCCTGGCAGGCCTCCGGGGTCGCCGAACGGCCGAGGGTGCGGAACTCGCCGCGGACGAAGGCCAGCCGCTCGCTCGCCTTGGCGAGCTTGGCGCAGGCCACCTCGCGCCCGCCGGCCTTCCGGGCCGCGTCCAGCAGGCCCTTGCCCTTGGCGCCGCCCGCGTGCACCAGGACCATGATCACTTCGTCGGCGGGGGCCTCGATGTACGCCTTCACCTCCTTGACGGAGTCGGCGGAGAGGTCCTGGGCGGCCCTGACCACGATGACCTTGCGCTCGGCGAAGAGCGACGGGGTGGTCAGCTCGGCCAGGCTGCCCGGCTGCAGGCCGCCCGGCGCGAGGTCCCGCACATCGGTGTCCGGGTCGGCCGCCTTCGCCGCAGCCACCACCTGGGCGACCGCGCGGTCCAGCAGCAGCTCCTCCTGGCCGACCGCGAGGGTCAGCGGGGCGAGCAGGTCGTCGGGTGCACTCTTCCTGGCCATCGTCTACCAGCATCCCACGGGGGACGGACAGCTCCGCCCCTGGAGAATGGGCGGGTGACCGAAGACCCCACAGCCGACCCCGCGACCGATATGCCGGCCGGCTTCGACCCGCACGCCCGGCAGCTGCTCGTCCTGCCCGACCGCGACGCCGCCGAGGAGGCCGCCGAGGAGCTCGGTGCGGACCACCCCGACCTCGGCGAGCTCGAAATCGTCCGCGACGCCCTCGCCGGGGAGGACGACGCCGAGGACGCCCAGTGGCTGGTGGTCGTGGAACCTCCGGAGGACGGCTGGACCCCCGACCGCCTCCGCGCCCTCGACGCCGTCGCCACCTCCTACGAAGGCTGGCGCGAGGAAAGCTGACCCGGTGTGGCCTTCCCTGGAGTAGGAAGTCGGCTCGGCCGACTTCCTACTCCAGGGGGTGGGAGCCCGTACTGCCTGCTTCCGCTCGGCGCTGCGGTCGCCTCGGTTGCCGGGTTGGTCCGCGGCGTAGGAAGTCGGCCGGGCCGACTTCCTACGCCGGGCGGAGGGTCCGCACGCACGTACCGCCCGGGCGGACATCCGGGCCGCCGCGGTGCTCGCCCGGCCCGGCCCGGAAGAATCGTTTTCTCGCGGCCCGCCCCTCCCCTGCCCACCGAGGCGCGACTACGGCTGCGCGCCGGCTGCGGCCGGCGCGCAGCCGGTCCGCCACCCACAAGAACCGATGCCGAGGAAGAGGCCCCTCATCGGCGCTCCGGGCCTCGGCCGGAGCGCCGATGTCACCGTTCACTCCCTCACCCGGATCCACCTTCCGCAGCTCACACCCACACCCACTCGGTGTTCGCCCGGCCCGAGCGCACCGCTCGGGCCGGGCGCGAAGAATCGTTTCTTCCGGGCCCGAGCCCACCCCTCCTTCCCGACCACTTGCCCCCAACCCCAAGCCCCATCCACCCACGTGGTCGGGAAGGAGAGGTGGGGTCACCAGGGCGGCGCGCGCTGGCCTCGGCCAGCACGCGCCGCAAGCATGGCGCCCAGCTTCGCCGTTGGGGTGGCCCTCGGGCGGTGCGGGCCGGGGCCGGGGTGTTCGGCGTGCGGGTGCACGGCGGCGCCGAGGCGGCTCGGGTCGGCGCCCGTCACCGCGATGTCGCCCATCCGGTCCGTTCGCAGCACCGTGGCGCCCAGCGCGCGCAGCCGGTCCACCGTGCGCGGCGACGGGTGCCCGTACGGGTTGTCCGCACCGCAGGAGATCAGGGCCAGCCGGGGACCCAACGCCGCCGTCAACTCCCAGTCCTGGTAGGCCGAACCGTGGTGTGCCACCTTCAACACGTCCACTTTGTTCTCCTTCCCCTCCGCCCTCAACCTGCTCAGCAGGGCCTCCTGAGCCGGCGGCTCCAGATCGCCCAGCAGGGCCATCCGCACACCGCCCGCCAGGGTCACCAGCAGCGCAACACTGGCGTTGTTCGCGCCCGACACGGCCTTCGACTCCTCTCCGTCCGGCCACAGCACCTCCCACGAGACCCCGGCCCCCGCCGACCGGCGCTCGCCGGGACCGGCCCGCATCAGCGCAATCCCGGCCCGCGCCGCCCACTGCGCAACCCGGGCGGCCTCACCCGGTGGATCGTTCACCGTCGTCCCCTGCACCACCCCCACCCGCCGCCCGTGCAGCACGCCCGGCAGCCCCTCGACGTGATCGGCGTGGAAGTGCGTCGCCAGGAAGAGCGGCACCCGGCTGATCCCCAGATCACGCAGACAGCGGTCGGCGTCCTGCGGATCCGGGCCGGCGTCCACCACCACCGCGCTGTCGGGCGGGTCGCCGCTCTCCGGTGCCACCGGCAGCACCAGCATGTCGCCCTGCCCCACGTCGCACATGACCAGCCGCCAGCCCGGCGGAGGCCAGCCGGTCGCGATCCGGGCCAGCGACGGAGGCCGCAGCAACACGGCGAGCAGGACGAGCAGCAGCACGCCCACCGCCACCGGGCGGAGCCTCCCGCGCGGTCGACGCCCACCGGTCCCGTCGGCGGCGCGCCGGGGCAGCAGCGACGGCATCACACAGCAGAGCGCGGCCGTGCCGAGGGCGAGGCTCACCGTGCCGACCCACCCACCCGGCCAGGACAGCCGACCCCCCGGAAGCTCCGCCCCGTGCCGGGCGACCGCGGCCAGCCAGCCGGCCGGGACCGCCGCGGGCTCGGCGAGCAGCCGGGCCAGCGAGGGCGAGAGCGGGTCGAGCGCCAGGACCGCGAAGCCCAGCAGGGTCGCCGGGGCCACCGCCAGCTCGGCCAGCAGGTTGCACGGGATCCCGACGAGGCTGACGTGCCCGGAGAACACCACCGTCACCGGCGCGCAGAGCGCCTGCGCCGCCGCTGTCGCTCCGACGGCGCCCGCGAGGTGATGCGGCCAGCCCCGCGCGCGCAGGGCGTCCGCCCAGCGCGGGCCGAGGACCAGCAGGCCGGCCGTGGCGAGCACCGACAGCAGGAAGCCGAAGGAGCGCGCCAGGTACGGGTCGAGGAGGACCAGCAGCAGGGCCGTGCCCGCCAGCGCCGGCACCGCCTGGCGCGGGCGGCCGGTGGCCAGCGCCAGCAGTCCGATCAGCCCCGTCCCCGCCGCTCTGAGCACGCTGGGCTCCGGGCGGCAGATCGTCACGAAGGCCAGGGTGACGGCGGCGCCGAGCAGCGCCGTGGTGCGCAGCGGGATCCCGAGCAGGGCGGCCAGTCCGCGCCGTTCGGCGGTGCCGGCCCGCCCCGGGGCGCCGAGCAGCACGCCCAGCACGATCGCGAGGTTGGCCCCGCTGACCGCGACCAGGTGGGCCAGGTCGGTGTCCCGGAACGCCTCCCAGAGGTCGTCCGGCAGCCGCGAGGTGTCCCCCACGACGAGGCCGGGCAGCAGTCCGCGCTCGTCCGACGGCAGGCCGTCGGTGGCCGCGCGCAGCCCCGCGCGCAGCCGCCCGGCGATCCGCTGCGGCAGGCTCGGCGGCGCGAGCGTGCGCGGTTCGCCGTGTGCGATCAGCAGCGCCGCCGACTCGCCCCCGCGTTCGCCCGACGGACGGACCGTCACCTCGGCGGCGAGGCGGGTCGAGGGCAGTAGCCGCTCCCACGCGCCGGTGTCCGAGCCGCGGACCAGGACGGTGACCGGCGTGCGGGTGCGGACGGTACGCACGCCCGACCTGCCGGGGAGGGCGCCGTCGGGAACGGCGACGCGGTCCACCACCGCGTCCACGGTGAGCAGTGCCTGGCCGGAACCGGAGCCGGCGCCGTGGGAGACGCGCACGCGCGGGTCACCGGTGAGGGTGAGGTCGACGCCGACCTCGGGTGCCGGGCCGGTGGCGTGCGCGAGTTCGGGCAGTGGCCCGCGGCGCAGGTCGGCGGTGTGCAGGAGAGTGGCCGCCGTGGCGGCGGCAGTGGTGAGCAGCACGGCGGCGAGGGTCACGGTGGCGGACCGGCGGCGGAGCGGGCCGGAGCCCGCACCCGCCCGGCGGGCGAAGAGGACCAGCCCGAGGAGCGCGGTCACGCCCGCCGCCACCGTGAGGGAGGTGACGTGCCCGGGGCCCAGGCCGAGGACCGCGGCCGTCACGGCCCAGGCGGCAACGGCGGGCAGCAGCAGCCGGAGGTCGTTCGGGCGAGGTGGGGCGGGGACGGCAGAAGCAGGAGTGGGGGTGGGAGCAGCGGTGGCGATGACGGCACCTCCTCTCGGGCAGGGGCAGCGGACGGGGGCGGGGTTGTCGGACTGTCAGAGGGTGAGCAGCGGCCGGAGTTCCGTGTAGGTGCGCTCGCCGATCCCGCTCACCTGCCGGAGTTGGTCGAGCGAGCGGAACGTGCCGCCGTGGGAGGCACGGAAGGTGAGGATGCGCTGGGCGAGGGTCGGGCCGACGCCTGGGAGCGTGTCGAGTTGTTCGAGGGTCGCGTGGTTGAGACTGACCGGCTGCTTCGACGCACCGGCAGACGGCGGCCCCGGACCCGCCCCGGTGGCCGGTTGAGGACTCGGCTCGCCGACGAGGATCTGTTCGCCGTCCGCCAGGACGCGGGCCAGGTTGAGGTTCCTGGTGTCCGTCCCGGGCAACGGCCCACCGGCCACCCGCAGGGCGTCCGCAACCCGGGAGCCACCGGGCAGGATGTGCACTCCCGGGGAGCCGACCCGGCCTCCGATGTCGACCACCACGACGGCGCCCGGCGCCGCGCCGCCGGTGTCGCTCGCGTTCGCGCCGCCCGCCGCGCCACCGGCCACGGCCTCGGGCGGGCCCGGCCCGGGGGTGGCGGCGGACGGCACCGAGGCGACGGCGATGGCCGGCACCTCGACCCGCTGCGGCCGTGCCAGCCAGAAGTGCTGCACGCCGTAGCCGACGGTGAGCAGCAGGAGGACGAGGAGACCGACCACCGCCCGCCGGTCGAGCGTCAGCGCATGGCCCGCCCACGGACTCGCCGCGGGCCCCGGCAAGGGCACGGCCTCCTCGGGCGCGGCCCGGTCGGGCCCGGGGCCGCCGGGCGGCGGCGCACCAGGCGGCGGCGCACCGAGTGGCGGCGGTGCAGCGGAGTCGGTCGGCGCCGCGTACACCGGGGGTTCGGTGTCCGGCGGATCCCCGGCCTCGGGCAGGAGGGCCGCCATGCGCAGGCTCGCGGTCTCGTTGACCCGCTGGATCTCGTGGCGCTTGCGTACGCCGATTCGCATGCTCGTCATGCGGAGCACGGTAGGAACCGCGCGGGCAGGGCGCGGAGATTACCGAATGCCTGTGGAAAACCCGGGGGTTGTGGACAAAGAAGCTCACCCTCAGGGGGGAGGAAGGGCGTCAGGCGTTGACAGCCCGTCGCCCGTCACCGGGGTGAGACCACCACCGCCAGCAGCCCCGGTCCGACGTGCGCGCCGATCACCGCCCCCACCTCGCCCACGTAGAGGTCGCGCAGTCCCGGTACCCGTTCCCGCAGGCGCTCGGCGAGCGGCTCGGCCCGGTCCTCCGCCGCCAGGTGGTGGACGGCGATGTCGACCTCCCCCTCCCCCGCCTGCTCGGCCGCGATCTCCTCCAGCCGGGCGATCGCCCGCGACGCCGTGCGGACCTTCTCCAGGGGCTCGATCCGCCCCCCGTCCAGGTGCAGCAGCGGCTTGACCGCGAGCGCCGAGCCGAGCAGCGCCCGCGCGGCGCCGATCCGGCCACCCCTGCGCAGGTACTCCAGGGTGTCGACGTAGAAGAACCCGCTGGTCACGGCCGTGCGCCGCTCGACGGCTGCCACCGTCCCGTCGAGGTCCGCGCCGGCCGCGATCGCCTCGGCCGCCGCCAGCACCCCGTACCCGAGGGCCATCCCGACCAGCTGGCTGTCCACCACCCGCACCGGGACGGGCGCCTCGGCGGCCGCGAGCCGCGCGGCCTCCGCCGTCCCGGACAGCTCGCCGGAGATGTGCACCGAGACGATGCCCCGCGCGCCCGCCTCGGCGGCCGACCGGTAGGCGGCGGCGAAGGACTCCGGGCTGGGCCGGGAGGTGGTGACCCGGTGCTTGCCGCGCAGGGCCTCCGCGACGTCCTTCGGGGAGATCTCGACGCCCTCCGCGCGCACCTCGTCGCCGACCGCGACGCTCAGCGGGATCACGGTGATCCCGTGCCGGTCGACGGCGTGCTGGGGCAGGTAGGCCGTGGAGTCGGTGACAAGTGCGAGGTCGGCGGGCATGAGGCGGAGGTTACTCCCCACCCGGGCCGGACGGCAGCATCCGGGTCACCGCTCGATCGGGCTCAACCGGCCGAGGGCCCGGCGGACGGCTTGCGCAGCCGCTGCGCCAGCTTGGCCACCGGGTCGGCGAGACCGAGCAGGTCCTCGGCGCTGGGCCGGCCGCCGCGGCCGTCGGTGAGCCCGGGCCGGGTCCCGCCCGTCGCCCCCGTCCCAGTGGGCGCACCGGACCCACCGGACCCACCGGCCGAACCGGCCTCGCGCGCCGCACCGGAGACGCCCGAGGCACCCGCAGCACCCGCAGCACCCGCAGCACCCGCAGCACCCGCAGCACCCGCAGCAGTGTCCCAGTGCCGCAGCGCCCCCGCTTCGTTCTCGCACTCCTGACTCAAGCGGCTCAGCTCGTCCTCCGCGAACCGGTGCAGCCGGTCCTGCGCCGCCCAGCGCATGCTCTCCGCCGAGCGCGTGATCCGCTCGGCCCGCTCGCGCAGCTCCGGCAGCTTCGCCGCGACACGCCCGGCGTCCGGCTCGCGCTCCAGCATCCGCAGCTCGCCGTCCAGCTCCGCCGCATGGGCGTCCAGCCGGGCCAGCAGCGCGAGCGACTCGCCGAGCTGGCCGTCCTGCGCGACGGCGCCCTGCAGGACCTGCCGGGTGCCGTCCAACGAGGTGCGCAGGCGCAGGCGGACGGCGGAGATCTGTCCCTGCGGGCCGGTCTGGGTGTAGGTCTTGGCCTTGAGCGTGACGTTCTCGACCGCCCGGCGGGCCTTGGCCTCCTGGCGTTCCATCGTCTCGCCGACCGCCCGGGCGGCCTTGACCAGCCCGACGACGACGAGCACCGCCACCCCGAGCCCGAACAGCACGGAGAGTACGAGCAACACCCCGAGGATCTCCATCACGCGCCACCTTCCGCCAGCCGAACCGGCCCCACCGGGCCCAACGCGGGCCGACCCACCGTGGGTTCCACCGTAGCCCCGGCAGCCGCCCCGCGGGCGGTCGATCAGGGCCGCCGGGCCGGAGTTCAGGGACGGGTTCAGGGACGACTAGGGGTGAACCCCGAGCCCCGAGCCCCAAGCCCTGCGCCCCGAGCCCCAAGCCCTGCGCCCCGAGGCCCAAGCCCCAAGCCTCAAGCCCCGCGCCCATACCCTGCCCGCGCCCCACGCCCGTCCCCCGAAAACGCCGCGGGGCGGACGCTCCCGAAGGAACGCCCGCCCCGCCGCCGGCAGCGGCCTCAGCCGGTGACGATGTTGACCAGCTTCGGCGCCCGCGCGATCACCTTGCGCACCTCGGCCCCGCCGATCGCCGCGACGACCGCCGGGTCGGCCAGCGCCAGCGCCTCCAGCTCGGCGTCCGAGATCGACGGCGCGACCTCCAGCCGGGCCTTGACCTTGCCCTTGACCTGCACCACGCAGGTCACCGTCTCGTCGACGACGTACGCCGGGTCGGCCACCGGGTAGTCGGTGTAGGCCAGCGACTCGCCGTGGCCCAGCCGCCGCCACAGCTCCTCCGCGATGTGCGGGGCCAGCGGGGCGACCGCCAGCACCACCTGCTCGGCCACCGACCGCGGCGTGGATCCACGCTTGACCAGGTAGTTGTTCAGCTCGATCGCCTTGGCGACGGCCGTGTTGAAGCGCAGCCCGGCCATGTCCCCGCGGATGCCGTCGACGGCCTTGTGCAGGGCGCGCAGCGTCGCCTCGTCCGGCTCCTCCTCCGTCACCACCAGCTCGCCGGTCGTCTCGTCGACGATGTTGCGCCACAGCCGCTGCAGGAAGCGGTAGGAGCCGACGACGGCGCGGGTGTCCCACGGGCGGGAGACGTCCAGCGGGCCCATCGACATCTCGTACAGGCGCAGCGTGTCGGCGCCGTACTCGTCGGCGATCTCGTCCGGGGCGACGGCGTTCTTCAGGGACTTGCCCATCTTGCCGGCCTCGCGCTTGACCTGCTCGCCCTGCCAGAAGTACTGGCCGTCGCGCTCCTCGACCTCGGCGGCGGGCACCGGGAAGCCGCGCTCGTCGCGGTAGACGTCGGCGGTGATCATGCCCTGGTTGAACAGCTTGTGGAACGGCTCGACGGACGAGACGTGGCCCAGGTCGTGCAGCACCTTGTGCCAGAAGCGGGCGTACAGCAGGTGCAGGACGGCGTGCTCGGCACCGCCGACGTACAGGTCGGCGCCGCCGCCGGGCTTCTGCTCGGTGGGGCCCAGCCAGTAGCGCTCGTTGGCCGGGTCGACGACCTGCTCGCGGTTGGACGGGTCGATGTAGCGCAGCTCGTACCAGCAGGAGCCGGCCCAGTTGGGCATGGTGTTGGTCTCGCGGCGGTACGTCTTCGGGCCGTCGCCCAGGTCCAGCTCGACGTTGACCCAGTCCTCGTTGCGGGACAGCGGGGTCTTCGGCGTGGAGGTGGAGTCGTACGGGTCGTAGGTGTGCGGCGAGTAGTCGTCGACCTGCGGGACCTCGACGGGCAGCATCGACTCGGGCAGCGCGTGCATGACGCCGTCCTCGTCGTAGACGATCGGGAAGGGCTCGCCCCAGTACCGCTGGCGGCTGAACAGCCAGTCGCGCAGGCGGTAGTTGACGGTGCCTTCGCCGATGCCGCGCGCGGTCAGCCAGGCGGTGACGGCGGCCTTGGCGTCGACGACGCTCAGGCCGTTCAGCGCGATGCCGTCCGCGGTGCCCTCGTCGTGGGCCGAGTTGACGATGACGGAGTCGTAGGTGTCGAACGCGTCGTCCCAGTCGGCCGGGTCCTCGCCGCGCCCGTCGGTGGGCTCGACGACGCAGCGCATCGGCAGGTCGAAGGCGCGCGCGAAGGCGAAGTCGCGGTGGTCGTGGGCGGGGACGGCCATGATGGCGCCGGTGCCGTAGCCCATCAGCACGTAGTCGGCGATGAAGACCGGGACGGGCTCGCCGCTGACCGGGTTGACGGCGTAGGCGCCGGTGAAGACGCCGGTCTTGACCTTGGCCTCGACCTGCCGCTCGACGTCGGACTTGGCGGCCGCGGCGGCGCGGTAGGCGGTGACGGCCTCGCCGGGGGTGGCGGCGCCACCGGTCCACGCCTCGCGGGTGCCCTCGGGCCAGGCGGCGGGCACGATCGTGTCGACCAGCTCGTGCTCGGGGGCCAGGACCATGTAGGTGGCGCCGAACAGGGTGTCGGGGCGGGTGGTGAAGACGGTGATCTTCCGGTCCCCGCCGACGCTGCCGTCACCGACGCTGCCGTCAGCGACGGCGCCGACCCGGAAGTCGACGCGGGCGCCCTCGGAGCGGCCGATCCAGTTGCGCTGCTGCAGCTTGATGGCCTCGGGCCAGTCCAGCAGGTCCAGGTCGGAGATCAGCCGGTCGGAGTAGGCGGTGATCCGCATCATCCACTGGCGCAGGTTGGACTTGAAGACGGGGAAGTTGCCGCGCTCGGAGCGACCGTCGGCGGTGACCTCCTCGTTGGACAGCACGGTGCCCAGGCCGGGGCACCAGTTGACCGGCACCTCCTTGGCGTAGGCCAGCCGGTACTCGCCCAGCACGTCCTCGCGCTCGGCGCCGTTCAGCTCGGACCAGGCACGGCCGCCGGGGACCTCACGGCCGCCGTTCTCGAACTCGGCGACCAGCTCGGCGATCGGGCGGGCCTTGGCGGCCTGCTCGTCGTACCAGGAGTCGAAGATCTGCAGGAAGATCCACTGCGTCCAGCGGTAGTACTCGGGGTCGATCGTGGCGATCGAGCGGCGCGGGTCGTGGCCCAGGCCCAGCCGGCGCAGCTGCTGGCGCATGTTGGCGATGTTGGCCTCGGTGGAGACCCGCGGGTGGGTGCCGGTCTGCACGGCGTACTGCTCGGCGGGCAGGCCGAAGGAGTCGTAGCCCAGGGTGTGCAGGACGTTGTAGCCGTTCATCCGCTGGTAGCGGGCGAAGACGTCGGTGGCGATGTAGCCCAGCGGGTGGCCGACGTGCAGGCCGGCGCCCGACGGGTACGGGAACATGTCCATGATGAAGCTGTGCGGCTTCGCGGCGACGTCGGCGCCGGCCGGGTCGACCAGGTCGCCGGCCGGGTTGGGGGCGTGGAACGTCCCCTCCTTCTCCCAGATGTCCTGCCAGCGGGACTCGATCTCCGCCGCCAGGGCGGCGCTGTACCGGAACGGCGCGGTCGCGGTGTCGGCCGCACCGGACGCAGGGGTCGTCTCGCTCATGGTCCTTCAAGCTCCATCGATGTCAGTTGGCGAACCGGCGTACAGGGCCGGCGGCGGGACGGGTGCCCGGGCGTGGCCCGGACGGACGCCGGGCGGCGGGCCCGGGCGGAAAACAAAAAAGCCCCTCGCAGGAGGGGGTGCCACGCCGACTCCGGCTCCGCCCTCGGGCGTGGCCGGTCCTGGTCAGCGCGGCCGACTAAGGAGCAGGCGCGCGGTTCGCATGGGCTCAGGGTACCGCAAGGGGGTCGGCCGCCTCCCGGGGATATCGCCGACGCGCCTTCCGCCCCGCGCCCCGCCACCCGGCGCTACGACCCCTCCGACGTGCCCACGCCCGCACGCGATGCACCCGCCGAGCCCGCCCCCTCCCCGCCCACCGGGCCCCCACCGACCGAACCCGCACCCGTCGCACCCGCCCCCGCGCCCGCCACGCCGCCCCCCGCCGACCGGAACGCCGCGTCGATCCCCCGCAGCGCCCGCGCCACCCGCTCCGACTGCATCCCCGCCGCCAGCGCCCGCGCCCGGTCCGCGGTGCGCGCCGCCTCGACGGTGTCGCCCGCCAGCCGCTGCGAGTCGGCCAGCCGGACCATCAGCAGCGCCCGCACCCGCGCCCGGCCCGGCCCCAGACCGCCCACCGCCTCGGCCAGCAGCGCCTGCGCCCGCCCGTGCTCGCCCAGGAACAGGTACCCCTCCCCCACCATCCCCGCGAGGTCCGCCCGCTCCTCGCCCCCGGCGCCGCCCGGGGCCCCGTCCAGCTCCGCGAACGCCCGCCCCGCCGTCTCGGCGAGCCCGGCCGCGTCGCCGCGCCGCCCGTGGGCGCGGGCGATCCGGCCGAGCTGCAGCGCCCGGTCGGCCGGGCCGAGCCCGTCCCCGGCCGCCGCCACCGCCTGCGCGAGCACCGTGACCACGTCGAGCCCGCGCCCGCCCGCGCTCCAGGTGGCCAGCACCACCAGGCCGCCGAGCACCGCCACCCCGTCCCGGCGCCCGCCGCTCAGGTGGGCGGCGCGCAGCGCGGCGGCGAACGCCCGCTGCGCGGTGGCGTCGTGGCCGAGGTCGAAGGCGGCCCAGGCGGCGAGCCGGGCGAGGCGGCCCGCCGCGCCGTACAGCGCCCGGCCGAGCGGTTCGTCGTACCCGCCGAGCTCCAGCAGCTTGGCGACCATGGCCAGTTCAGCGCGGACGGGGCCGAGGACGAGGCCGCCGCCGCAGGACCGTTCCAGCCGCACTTTGCTGCGGTGGGTGGCGGCGAGTTCGCCGATCAGTGCCGGGTCGACGCGCAGCGCGCCGTCGCCGGAGAGGGCGGGCGGCGGGGTGGCCAGCCGGCGGGCGGCCTCGGCGACGTCGGCGCCGCGGAAGAGGTCGGTGAGACGTACGGGGCCGGCGTCGGCGGCGGTCTCGCGCAGCGCGGTCTGCGCGGTGTCCGCGGTCCACGGGTCGGTGAGCAGGCGCGGGGAGAGGATCTTGGCGCCGCGGTGGCCGCCCATCGGGCCCCAGAGCTGCTCGTAGGTGACGGCGATGCCGAGGGTGCGGGCGAGCACCTCGCAGACGGCCTGGTCGTGGGGGCTGCGCGGGACCATGCCGCGGTCGCGCCATTTGTAGGGGGCGGTGGAGCTGATCGCGAGCCGGGCCGGGACGGTGAGGTTGACCTCGCGGGCGAGCCGCTCCGGGCTCCAGCCGAGCTGGTGGAGAATCCGGGCGAGTTCCTCGTTGCGTCTGCGCTCCAGATCGGCCATGGATCCGACGGTAGCGGTCCGCCGGGGGCCCGTGCCGGGAGGTCGTGGAAAAGCCGGGAACGCCGAAGGCCGCCTCCCGTAGCGGGAGGCGGCCTTCGTTTCCTGTGGAGCTACGGGGAATTGAACCCCGGACCTCTTGCATGCCATGCAAGCGCTCTACCAACTGAGCTACAGCCCCTTGACCTGCGATGTCACCGGGGGTTTCGTTCCGTTTCCCTCGGCGACATCGACTACTTTACACGGTCCGGGGGGTGCTCCACGAATCCGTTCCCGCGAGGGCCCCCTACCCGCCCGCCGACCGCTCCTCCCGGACCTCCGCGACGGCCCCGGCGCGGCCGGTGACCGCACCCCGGGCGGCACCCCGGGCGGCACGTCGGCGAGCCGGCGTGGGAGGAGTTCGCGCGCTCGCTGCTGGAGGCGAGCGAGGAGTTCCGGAAGCTGTGGGCCCGGCAGGAGGTGTCCTCGCGGCGGACGTCGCTGAAGGTGTTCCGGCACCCGCGGGTGGGCGTGCTGCGGCTGAACGCGACGTACCTGACGATCCCGGGGATCCCGGAGGCGTACGTCGCCGTCCACACCCCGGACGGGCCGGAGGACCGCGCGCGGGTGGAGCGGCTGGCGGCGCTGGGGCCGGGCGGCTGGACCGCCCCCTGCGACCACGCCCGTACCGGGCCCACCGGGTGAGCCCCCG
Source organism: Kitasatospora sp. NPDC004723 (assembly GCF_040609255.1). Lineage (NCBI taxonomy): Bacteria > Bacillati > Actinomycetota > Actinomycetes > Kitasatosporales > Streptomycetaceae > Kitasatospora > Kitasatospora sp. NPDC004723. Next base: position 17,999 of record NZ_JBEXJT010000044.1, read on the forward strand.
CCCGCCGCACGGGGAGCGGCGGGAACGCCGGAAGGCCGCCACCCATCGGGTGACGGCCTTCCGTAGTCTGTGGAGCTACGGGGAATTGAACCCCGGACCTCTTGCATGCCATGCAAGCGCTCTACCAACTGAGCTACAGCCCCGCGACACACGTGGTCCTCGCGGACCCCGGGTGCGGAGTGGAGCTACGGGGAATTGAACCCCGGACCTCTTGCATGCCATGCAAGCGCTCTACCAACTGAGCTACAGCCCCTCACTCGCCGGATTTCCCGCTTCCCTTCCGGGCCGCTTTCCCTCCGTGCGAACGAGGAAGACTCTAACCGCAAAGGCCCGGAACTGCGAAATCCGCTCCCCGGGGCCCCCTCCGCACCCTCACCCGGGGGACCTCAGGTGTCGTCGCCGATGACGGGCTGGGGCAGGGTGCCCGCGTTGTGCTCCAGCAGCCGCCAGCCCCGCGCGCCGCGGCCCAGCACGGACCAGCAGCAGTTCGACAGTCCGCCGAAGCACTCCCACAGCGCCGGCTCCAGGCCGAGCATCCGCCCGAGCATGGTGCGGATGGTGCCGCCGTGGCTGACCACGACCAGCGTGCCGCCGTCGGGCAGCTTGCCGGCCGCGTCGAGCACCACCGGCACGGAACGGTCGGCGACCTCGGTCGCGAGCTCACCGCCGCCGCGCCGGACCGGCTCGCCGCGGGTCCACGCCGCGTACTCCTCGGGGTGGCGCTCACGGATCTCCGCGTTGGTCAGCCCCTGCCAGGAGCCCGCGTAGGTCTCGCGCAGGCCCTCGTGGTGCTCGACGTCCAGGCCGGTGACCTCGGCCAGCTCCTCGGCGGTGCGCCGGGCCCGCTGGAGGTCGGAGGAGATCAGCAGGTCCGGACGCAGGCCGGAGAGCAGCCGGGCGGCCCGCTGGGCCTGCAGCACGCCCTGCCCGGTCAGTTCGATGTCCGTGGTGCCCTGGAAGCGGGATTCGAGGTTCCAGGAGGTCTGGCCGTGCCGCCAGAAGACGATGCGCGGACCCCGCGCGTCCCGGCTCAGCTGTAGTCCTCGGCGCCGAAGTCGTCCGCCGGGGCGACCTCGGCCGGGGCGACGGCGTTGCCGGCCGCGTCGGTGTGGGCGTCGGGGCGGTTGCGGGAGGCGATGGCGTCCTCCGGCAGCGCCAGCTCGGGGCAGTCCTTCCAGAGGCGGTCCAGCGAGTAGAAGGAGCGCTCCTCGGAGTGCTGGACGTGCACGACGATGTCGAGGTAGTCGAGCAGGATCCAGCGGCCCTCGCGCTCGCCCTCCCGGCGCACCGGCTTGATGTCCAGCTTCTCGCGCAGCTGGTCCTCGATCTCCTCGGCGATCGAGCGGACCTGGCGGTCGTTGCTCGCGGAGGCGATCAGGAAGGCGTCGGTGATCGACAGCACCTCGCTGACGTCGAACGCGACGATGTTGTGGGCCAGCTTGTCGGCCGCCGCCTGGGCGGCGACGTTGATGAGTTCCTGGCTGTGCTCAGTGGCGGTCACGGTGTTCTTCCGGCTCGGCGGCTTGGGGGCGCCCCGGGCGCGGCGCGCCGGGGATCGCCTTCCAGGATCTCACGCCGTCCGGGCGGCCCCGGAACCGTTTTTCCGGGGCCGCCCGCCCGTCCGCGGCCGGGCTACTGGGCCTTCGGCGGCGCGTAGTCCTTGCCGAGGACGACGACCAGGTCGGCGTTCTGCGCGTCGGTGACCTTCTTCACCGCCGTCTCCGGCAGGTTGAGGCTGGTCGCCAGCGACTTCGCGGCGGCCTGCCGGGCGTCGTCGGTGTAGCGGATCTCACTGGCCGGCTGCGGGGTGCCCTTGGCGCCGCCGGGCACGAAGGTCAGGCCCGCGTTGACCACCTGGACCTGGGCGGCGGCGGCCGCCTGGTCGTTGCCGGTGGCGTCCAGGAGGGAGACCCGGGCCGGCGCGTCACCGCTGGTCGCGGCCTTGACGGTGCCGCCGAGCACCTCCTTGACCTGCTGGCCGGCGGTGGCCTCGTCGAGCGAGCCGTCCGGCTTGACGGTCAGCGCGCTGGTGCCGAACCGGCCGTCCTTGGCGAGCTGCGCCATCTGTGCGAGCACCCCGGCGAGCGCGTCCTCGGGCAGCGAGGGGTCGAGCACCGCGTTCATCCGGTGCACGTCGTCCTTGGCCTCCTTGAACTCGACCGGCATGGTGCGCACCACGGCGTCCATCACCTGGCCGAACCGGGCGAGCTGCGCGTCGCGGTTCTCGCCGCCGTTCTGCAGGGTGGCGTAGGCCACCGCCGCCTTCCCGCTCAGCAGGGTGTTCTTGCCCGCGGCGGCGAGCACCTTGCCGTCCGGCTTGCCCCCGTCGTGGACCTCGGCGTTGGTGTCCACCCGGACGCCGCCGAGCTGGGCCACCAGCAGTTCCAGGTACGGGGTGTCGAGCCGCCAGGTGCCGGCGACCGGGGCGCCGAGCACGGTGGTCAGGCCGTCGCGGGTGCCGGAGGCGCCGAGGGTGTCCATGGCCTGGCCGATCGTGGTGACCGGCGGGTCGCCGGGGCCGGGCAGCCGCAGCGTGTCCGGCAGCAGCAGGACGGTGCCCTTGCGGCCGGAGGCGTCGTTGACCAGCAGCGCGCTGGAGACCTTGCCCTGGAGGTCGCGCAGGTGGACGACGTTGACCTGGCGCGGTCCGGCGGCGCCGGCCGCGCTCTTCCCGTCGCCGCCGGTGAACCAGAGGTAGCCGCCGGTGCCGGCCGCGGCGAGCGCGAGGACCACGCCGGCGCCGATCAGCCGGGTGCGCAGCTTGCGGCGGCGCTCGGCGCGCACCTCGCTGCGGGACTCGGCGAACTTCAGCCAGTCGATGACGTCCTCGGACTTCTCCGCCTCGTCGTCGACGAAGGTGAACTCGTCCGTGGGGTAGCCGTCCTCGGCGCCGCCGGCGGCGCTCCTGGCCCGGGCCGGGCGGGCACCGCCGACCTGCTCGGACGGCGCCGCGGGCCGGGCGGGGGCGGCCGGCTCTGCGGCGGCCGGGCGCGGCACCCGGGGGCGCGGCGGCGCCACGGCGGGCGCGGGCGTGGGCGCGGGCGCGGCGGGCTCCGCCGCCGGCTCCGGCTCGACGACGGCCGGCATCGGCGCCGTCGCGTACGCCTGCGGCTGCTCGTACGGCTGCGGCTGCTGGTAGCCCTGCTGCCCCTGCTGGTACTGGTCCTGGTAGCCGTATCCGCCCTGCTGCTGGTACCCCTGCGGCACCTGCTGCCCGTACGGTCCCGGCTGCTCGTACGAGGGCTCGTACGCGGGCTCGTAGGAGGTCTGGTACCCCTGCTGCTGGTACTGGTCCTGGTAGCCGTACTGCCCCTGGCCGTGGGGTGCGGACTGCACCGGCCGGCCGTACTGGTCGTACTGCTCGTACTGGCCCGGCTGCTCGTACTGGCCGGGCTGCCCGGGCTGCTGCTCGTAGCCGTCCTGCTGCTGGTAGGGCTGGTACTGCTGGTACTGCCCGGTCGACCAGTCGTCCGGCTGTCCGGGCTGCTGCCCCTGAGGTCCCCTGCGCTCGCTCATCCGTCGGTCGGCCCCTCCGGGATCAGGTCCGGTGCGGCGCGTACAGCGCCCGCTTGTCGATGTAGCGGACCACGCCGTCCGGGACGAGGTACCAGACCGGCTCGCCCTTGGCGACCCGGTTGCGGCAGTCCGTGGAGGAGATGGCCAGCGCCGGGACCTCCACCAGGGAGACCCCGCCCACCGGAAGCCCGGCGTCCGACAGAGTGTGCCCCGGCCGGGTGCACCCGATGAAGTGGGCGAGCGAGAAGAGCTCGTCGGAGTCCCGCCAGGAGAGGATCTGGGCCAGCGCGTCGGCGCCGGTGATGAAGAAGAGGTCGGCGTCCGGGTGCAGCGCGTGCAGGTCGCGCAGGGTGTCGACGGTGTACGTCGGGCCCTCGCGGTCGATGTCGATGCGGCTGACCGAGAACTGCGGGTTCTCTGCGGTGGCGATGACCGTCATCAGGTAGCGGTCCTCGGCCGCGCTGACCTGCCGGTCGGTCTTCTGCCACGGCTGCCCGGTGGGGACGAAGATCACCTCGTCCAGGTGGAACGCGCTGGCGACCTCACTGGCGGCGACCAGGTGTCCGTGGTGGATCGGGTCGAAGGTACCGCCCATCACGCCGAGACGGCGCTTCTCCGGCACCGGTACACCGGGGTTCCCGGTCTGCTCTCCCATGGCGCCACACCTTACGCGACGCGCGTTGCGGTGCGGGAACGGCCGGGTGACGGGCGTCCCGGGGGCGGTGCCGCACCCCGGGCCACCGTCGGCCGGGTCAGCGGTCCCGGTTGAAGCGGGTGGTCACGAAGAGCAGCACCAGCAGGACGAACAGCGCGGCGCCACCCGTCAGGTACGGGTTGAGGCTGTCGTGGTTGCCCCCCTCGCCCTCGTTCGCGAGGAGGTTCAGGACGGGGAGTGCGGCGGCAGTGCTCATGGTCGGCGGGACCTTCTCGACTCGGATGGCGGGCAGGGGGTTCGTGCGGGCCGGTGAGGGCCCACCCGTCATCGTACGGGGGGTTACACGGCAACCGCTCGGCGGCCCACCACGGCTGAACCGCCGTGAGCCGGGGCCCCGGAACGCCTGGCCCCGGGGCCGCGGCGACGCCGGGCCGCCGGGCCGGGTCAGTTGTTGCGGCCGGCCCGCAGCAGGATCCACGCCAGCAGGCCCACGCCGACGAACGAGGCGATCACGATGATCCGCAGGAAGAGCCCGGGGCCGTTCTCCGAGGAGATCGGGGCGGCCAGGCTGGCAAGGGCGGCGGTGGACATCTGCGGGCTCCTCGGACTGCTCGGTGCCGCGGCCTGAGGTGGCCCGGCTCTCCCGGGCATTCAGGGTAAACCGCCCTCACACCGGCGGCGCCCACCGCCCCCGCGGGCGCCGCCCGCGCCGCCCCGGACGGCTCTCGCGCCACTCGGGGCACGCCGCCGGGGACGAGTACGCAACCGCGGACGTTGTCCGGACAGTCGTTGCAGGCGAAGACCAGCGGGGGCCGGCCGGGGACCGGGGCCGCCGTCGACAGGGAGGTACCCACACATGACCGACACGACCGAGAAGACCCCGAGCCGGCGCCGCCAGCGCTTCCCGGAGATCTCCACCCGCGCCTGGGAGCACCCGGCGGACCGTTCCGCGCTCGTCGCGCTGCGCAAGCTGACCGGCTTCGACGACGTGCTGAAGCGGCTCGCCGGCCTCGTCTCCGAGCGCTCGATCCGGCTGATGTTCCTGGCCACCGCCGTGAAGACCTCCGAGCGGCAGTTCCCGGAGCTGCACGACATGGTCCGCGACGCCGCCTACGTGCTCGACCTCGACCAGGTGCCGGACCTGTACGTCACCCAGGACCCGACGGTCAACGCGTTCTGCATCGGCATCGACACGCCGGTGATCGTGGTGACCAGCGGCCTGGTGGAGCTGCTGGACGAGGAGGAGCTCCGCTCGGTGATCGGCCACGAGGTCGGCCACGCGATGTCCGGGCACGCCGTCTACCGGACGATGCTGATGATCCTCACCAACATCGCCACCCGGATCGCCTGGGTGCCGCTCGGCAACCTGGCGATCATGGCGATCGTCACCGCGCTCAAGGAGTGGTTCCGCAAGGCCGAGCTCTCCAGCGACCGGGCCGGCCTGCTGGCCGGGCAGGACCTTCAGGCCTCGATGCGGGCGCTGATGAAGCTGGCCGGCGGCCACAACCTGGCCGAGATGAACGTGGACGCCTTCCTGGAGCAGGCCGCGGAGTACGAGAAGGCCGGCGACCTGCGCGACGGCGTGCTCAAGCTGCTGCAGGTGCTGCCGCAGAGCCACCCGTTCGCGGTGGTCCGGGTCGCCCAGCTGAAGAAGTGGGCCGAGAGCGAGGAGTACCGCTCCATCCTGGCCGGCGCCTACCCGCGGCGCACCGACGACCCGGACACCTCGGTCGGTGAGCAGTGGCGGGCCGCCGCCGAGCACTACACGGCCTCGGTGAAGGAGAGCAAGGACCCGCTGATGGGGCTCATCCGCGACGTCGCTGGCGGCGCGGCCTCGGTCGGCGGCAAGCTCCGCGACACCTTCACCGGCGCCGGGCGCAGCAGCGGCAACGGCAACGGCAGCTCCACCGGCAACGGGGCCAACGGCAGCGGCAAGGACGGCGGCTCCGGCGAGAACGGCTGAGGCCCAGCCCGCAGGAACGTTTCGACGGCTCCCGGCCACCCGGCCGGGGGCCGTCGGCGCACCCGCGTGCCGCCGTGCCGCCCCGCCACCAGCCGCGAGAACCACCGGCATCGAACCACCGGCCTCAGCTGCCCGCCAGCACCCCGCACACCTGCCAGGCCGGCTTCGCGTGGTTCCCCGGGTCCACCGCCTGCGGCCCGGCCGGCGGCGCCGTGGCGTCCGTGCCCGCCAGCACCGGCTGCACCACCCCCGCCAGCGAGCCGTCGCAGGGCACCGGCCCGGCCTGGAGCACCGAGTCCACCAGCCGCAGTTGCGCCGCCGCCAGGTCGATCCGGTCGAACTCGAAGGTCAGCTGCCGCCGCACGGTCTCCAGGGTGACCGGCGCCCCGCTCTGCGCACCGGCCGGTTTCAGCGCGTAGACGAAGGTGTGGTCGGTGGTGATCCGCAGCGTGCTGCTGTCCGACTCGTCGATCCGCATCGCGCCGGCCACTTTGACGGTGTCCGCGGCCAGCGAGACCTGCGCCGGGTCGAAGCGGACCAGCCAGCCGGTCAGCGCGTGGTGCCGGTCGTCGACCGGCTGGACCACGCTCGCGTCGAACTCGGCCTGCTCACCGGGGGTGACGAAGGACCTCACCTCCGCGGTCGCCCCCTGCACCAGCACGGCGGGCGACAGCGAGGACGCCACCAGGTAGCGCTGCACGGTGTCCAGCGCCTTGGTCACCTCGACCCGGGAGAAGTGCCCGCTGGCCGCCCCGGTCGGCGTCCCCAGCCCGACCGCGCCGTCGCTGTAGCCGGGCGGCAGGCCGGCGAACGGGTTGGCCGGGTCGGCGACCGCGTGGACCGTCGAGGCCGGGCTGAGCGCCACCAGGCTCACGGTCAGCTGGCTGCCCTGGGGGCGGGCGGTGGGCCGGACCGGCGAGCTGACGCCGAAGTACACGGCGGCCCCGAACGCCAGCAGGATCACCAGCAGCAGCGCCAGCGCCTGCCGGGGCACGGTGCCGAGCGGCCCCAGCCGGACCTTCGGCCGGGTGGGCCGGCCGAACGCGCCGGACAGCCGCTCGCGCGCCGACAACTCCTGGATCCGGGCAGCCCGGACGAACGATTCGTCGAAGACGACGGACCGGTACTCGTCATCGTTTCCGGAACCACCCTCGGGCGCACCCTCCGGGGGTTCGCGCGGGTCACCCATGAGACCAGGGTAAGGCGCATCCGCGCCCCGCCACGAGGGTCCTGCCGCAGTTCACCGCAACCCCTCCGTGACCGGTCACGGCCGCCCCGGGGACGCGCCGTCGCGTCGCCCCGCCGCCCCTCCGACGCCGGTCGGCCCGCCCAGGACCGCCCCGGACCGCCCCGGACCGCCGGACCGCCGGACCGCCGCCGGTCAGCCCGTCGGCGCGGTGACCACGAGCGACGGCTCGACCGGCGCCGGCAGCGGGTCGATCCCGGGGCTGCTGCTGCCGGTCTCGGGTCTGCGCGGCGCACCGCCGGCCCCGCCCACACCCTGGTAGATCGCCGCGACCGCCACCGCGACCAGGCTCACACCCATGATCACGGCGAGCACCCAGGCCACCGGCCGGTGCCAGCGCTGCTGCGCGACGTACCGGCCGCGGTCGGCGCCGATCGGGTCGAAGCCGCCCGGGCGCCGGCGCCGCGAGCGGCGGCCGGCGGTCCGGCCCGGGCCGGACCACGGGTCGGGATAGTGGTGGTCGTCGTCGAGCCGGCTCGGGTACGGGCGCAGCTCCAGCGGCAGCCCGTCCCCGGCCGGGGCGTCGTAGCCCCAGCCCGGCCCGGCCGTGTCCGGCTCGAACCGTGCCTCGGCGGCGGCGAGCTGCCGCTCCTTGGCGGTCGGCTCGTGCACGGCGGCGGACCGCACGAAGGCCTCGTCGAAGACCACGGTGGCGAACTCGTCGTCCGCACCACCGTGGTCGGCATCGTCGGGGTACGGCAAGCCCCCCACATCGTCAGCCACGGATTCAGCGTATTACCGGGCGGGCGATTTGTCTGGGCCTCGGGGCAGTTGGTCCGTCCCCCGTGTGACGGCGGACCGGCGGCGGCCGGTCCGGCCGGGTTCAGCCGGCGTCGGCGGCGCCGCCGACGGTCGGCGTCGCCTCGCCGCGGACGTGGCCGTCACCAGTGACGATGTACTTGGTGCTGGTCAGCTCGGGCAGGCCCATCGGGCCGCGGGCGTGCAGCTTCTGGGTGGAGATGCCGATCTCGGCGCCGAAGCCGAACTCACCGCCGTCGGTGAACCGGGTCGAGGCGTTGACGGCCACCGTGGTCGAGTCGACGAGCTGGGTGAAGCGGCGGGCGGCGGCCTGCGAGGTGGTGACGATGGCCTCGGTGTGGCCGGAGGTCCAGCGGCGGATGTGGGCGACGGCGGCGTCCAGCGAGGGGACGACGGCGGCCGCGATGTCGTACGACAGGTACTCGGCCGCCCAGTCCTCCTCGGTGGCGGGCAGCACGGTGGCGGCGGAGCCCTCGGCGGCCTTGAGCACCGCCTCGTCGCCGTGCACGGTGACCCCGGCCTCGGCGAGCGCGGCCAGCGCGAGCGGCAGGAAGGCGTCGGCGACGTCCTGGTGGACGAGCAGGGTCTCGGCCGCGTTGCAGACGCTGACCCGCTGGGCCTTGGAGTTGAGCAGGATGCCCACCGCCATCGCGAGGTCGGTCTCGGCGTCCACGTAGACGTGGCAGTTGCCGGTGCCGGTCTCGATGACGGGCACGGTGGAGCCCTCGACGACGGTGCGGATCAGCGAGGCGCCGCCGCGCGGGATGAGCACGTCGACCAGGCCGCGGGCGCGCATCAGCTCCTGGACGGAGTCCCGGCTCTCGCCCGGGACGAGCTGGACCGCGTCGGCCGGCAGCCCGGCGGCGGCGACGGCGTCGCGCACCACGGCGACCAGCGCGGTGTTGGAGCGGTAGGCGGAGGCGGAGCCGCGCAGCAGCACGGCGTTGCCGGACTTCAGGCAGAGCGCGGCGGCGTCGGCGGTGACGTTGGGCCGGGCCTCGTAGATGATGCCGACGACACCGAGCGGGACCCGCACCTGCCGCACGTCCAGGCCGTTGGGCAGGGTGTAGCCGCGCACGACCTCGCCGACCGGGTCGGGCAGGCCTGCCACGTCGCGGACGTCGGCGGCGATGGCGGCGATCCGCTCCTCGGTGAGGGTGAGCCGGTCGATCACCGACTCGGCGGTGCCGGCCGCGCGGGCGCGCTCGACGTCCTCGGCGTTGGCTGCGGTGATCTCGGCGGCGCGGGCGACCAGCGCGTCGGCGACCGCCCGCAGCGCCGCGTCCTTCGCGCCGCGCGGCAGCGGGGCGAGTGCGGCGGCGGCCTCCCGGGCTCGGCGCGCTACGGCGAGGACGGGGCTGTCGGCGGTGGCGAGGTCGCTGCTCATGCGCCCAGGGTAGTGGAGGGCCCTGGCCCTCCCCCGCCCGTTTCGCCCGGTGAGACGGGCCTTCACCGCTCCCCCGTCCCAGCCCCGCACGCCCCCGCCGTCAGTAGGGGTAGACCCCGCCCAGCTGTGGGGGCGGGCCGGCGAAGCCCTCGGCGACGCGTTTGTGGTACGTCGCCCGGTCCACCACCTCCAGGCCGACGATCTCCCACGGCGGCAGTTTCGCCGTCACCTTGTGCTCGCCCCACAGCCGCAGCGCGATCGCCGCCGCGTCGTGCAGGTCGCGGGCCTGCTCCCAGTAGCGGATCTCGGCGTGGTCGGCGGCGTAGCGGGCGGTCAGGAAGAACGAGTGGTCGTAGGCCAGCCGCTCCAGACCGGCCCGCAGTTCGGTCAGCGGGGTGACCGGCCCGGCGACGCTGAGCACCACGTGCCAGAGCCGGGCCTGCTCGGGTGCGCCGGGCGGTTCGGCGGCGGGGCGCCGCTCGGTCCGGAGCCGGTGCACCGTGCCGGGTCCCTGCGGCGGTGCACCGGCCGGCCCGGCGGCTCCGTCGTCCGCGCCGCCGTCGATGCTGGTCAGCCGTCGGCCCGCGGTCCCTCCGGTCAGCGCTGCCTCGCGCCTGCGTTCCACCGGCGGCCTCCTGTTCGGCGATGTCGTGTCGTCGTACCCGCCGGCCCCGGCCGGCGCGCGTACGACCGCGCCCCTGCTCGCCCGTGGCCGGGCGTGCTCCCCGTGCGGAGCCGCCCGCGCTTCCGGCGGTCCGGCGGCGGGTCAGCCGCGCAGGACGACCAGGTCGTCGCGGTGGACGACCTCCCGCTCGTAGGCGGCGCCGAACTCCTGGGCCAGGTCCCGGGTGGACCGGCCGAGCAGGCGGGGCAACTCCCTCGCATCAAAGTTGACCAGTCCGCGCGCCACGATGTGGCCGTTTTCGGCAAGAAGGTCCACGGGATCACCCGCGGTGAACTCGCCGTCCACCTTGGTGACCCCGGCGGGGAGCAGCGAGGCGCCGCCGGAGACGACGGCCGTGACGGCGCCGGCGTCCAGGTGCAGGGCGCCGCGCGGGCTGCTGGCGTGGGCGAGCCAGAGCATCCGGTCGGAGGAGCGGCTGCCGGTGCGCAGGAACAGGGTGCCGGTGGGGCGGCCGGCGAGCGCGTCGGCGGCGTGGCTGGCGGCGGTGAGGACGACGGGGATGCCGGCGCCGGTGGCGATCCGGGCGGCCTCGACCTTGGTGACCATGCCGCCGGTGCCGACGCCGGCCTTGCCGGCGCTGCCGATCTCGATGCCGTCGAGGTCGTGCGGTCCGGCGACCCGGGCGATCCGGCTGGTGCCGGGGCGGGAGGGGTCGCCGTCGTAGAGGCCGTCGACGTCGGAGAGCAGGACGAGCAGGTCGGCGCGGACGAGGTGGGCGACGAGGGCGGCCAGCCGGTCGTTGTCGCCGAACTTGATTTCGGCGGTGGCGACGGTGTCGTTCTCGTTGACGACCGGCATGGCGCCCATCGCGAGCAGCTGGTCGAGGGTGCGGTAGGCGTTGCGGTAGTGGGCGCGGCGGCTGGCGTCCTCGGCGGTGAGCAGGACCTGGCCGACGCGCAGTCCGTAGCGGGCGAAGGAGGCGGTGTAGCGGGCGATCAGCAGGCCCTGGCCGACGCTGGCGGCGGCCTGCTGGCGGGCGAGGTCCTTGGGCCGCTTCTCCAGGCCGAGCGGGGAGAGGCCGGCGGCGATGGCGCCGGAGGAGACGAGCACGATCTCGGGGGCGTCGGGGCGGGTGCGGACCTTGGCGAGGGCGTCGACGAGGGCGTCGACCCGGTCGGCGTCGATGCCGCCGGCGGCCGTGGTGAGTGAGGAGGAGCCGACCTTGACGACGATGCGCCGCGCGGTCAGCACCTCCGACCGCAGTTCGTCCTCGCTCATCTCGGCTTCGCCCTTCCGGTGGGTGCGCTGGCGGCGGGCCCCGGCCCGGCCGTTTCCCCCGCAATCTACGCGATCGGCACGGCCGGACCGCACCGCGTTCCAGCGGCCGGACGGCGGCCCGACGGCGCCCGCGGCGGCCGTCGGGCGCCGGACGCCGCGTCAACGCGCGGGCCCCCGCCACCCGTTGGAACGGATGGCGGGGGCCCGCCCGGTGGCACGGGGCCGGTCAGTCCTCGTCGTCGCCCTCGACGGCGGCCTGACGGCCGCTGGAGAGCGCCTCGAAGGCGAGGTACTCGGCCTCGGCGGCGTCCCGGCCCTTCTGCTTCTCGCGGCGGCGGTCGACGGCCGGGCGCGGGGACTCGAAGCGGTGGTCCTCGCCGCGGCGGCCGAGCATCTCGGCGCCGGCGGCCATGGTCGGCTCCCAGTCGAAGACGACGGCGTTCTCGTCGGGGCCGATGATGACGGTGTCACCCTCCTGCGCGCCGACCTTCCACAGCTTCTCCTCGACGCCGAGGCGGGCCAGCCGGTCGGCGAGGTAGCCGACGGCCTCGTCGTTGGAGAAGTCGGTCTGCCGGACCCAGCGCTCGGGCTTGATGCCGCGGATGCGGTAGGCGCCGTCCTCCTCGGTGATGGTGAAGCCGGCGTCGTCGACGGCCGCGGGGCGCAGCACGATCCGGGTGGACTCCTCGACCGGCTTGGCGGCGCGGGCCTCGGCGACGATCTGGGCCAGGGCGAAGCTGAGTTCGCGCAGGCCCTTGCGGGAGGCGGCGGACACCTCGAAGACGCGGTAGCCGCGCTCCTCCAGGGAGGCGCGGGTGAGGTCGGCGATGTCCTGGCCGTCCGGCACGTCGACCTTGTTGAGGGCGACCAGGCGCGGTCGGTCCTCGAGGCCGCCGTACTGGGCGAGTTCGGCCTCGATGGTCTCCAGGTCGGTCAGCGGGTCGCGGCCGGGCTCCAGGGTGGCGCAGTCCAGGACGTGCACGAGGACGGAGCAGCGCTCGACGTGCCGCAGGAACTCCAGGCCGAGGCCCTTGCCCTGGCTGGCGCCGGGGATGAGGCCGGGGACGTCGGCGATGGTGTAGACGGTGTCGCCGGCGGTGACCACCCCGAGGTTGGGGATCAGGGTGGTGAACGGGTAGTCGGCGATCTTCGGCTTGGCGGCGGAGAGCACCGAGATCAGCGAGGACTTGCCGGCGCTCGGGTAGCCGACGAGGGCGACGTCGGCGACGGACTTGAGCTCCATGACGATGTCGCGGGCCTCGCCGGGCTCGCCGAGCAGCGCGAAGCCGGGGGCCTTGCGGCGGGCGGAGGCGAGGGCGGCGTTGCCGAGGCCGCCGCGGCCGCCCTGGGAGGCGACGAAGCTGGTGCCGTGGCCGACGAGGTCGGCGAGCACGTTGCCGTTCCGGTCGAGGACGACGGTGCCGTCCGGCACGGCGAGGACGAGGTCCTGGCCGTCGGCGCCGGTGCGGTGGCCGCCCGCGCCGGGCTTGCCGTTGGTGGCCTTGCGCTTGGGCGAGTGGTGGTACTCCAGCAGGGTGGTGACCTGCGCGTCGACGGTGAGGATGACGCTGCCGCCCTCACCGCCGTTGCCGCCGTCCGGGCCGCCGAGCGGCTTGAACTTCTCGCGGTGCACGGAGGCGCAGCCGTGGCCCCCGCTGCCCGCGGCGACGTGGAGTTCGACGCGGTCCACGAAGGTGGTCATGGAAGTGCCTCCGATACGAAGAAAGTGGTTCTGCCTGCGGTAAAGCGCGAAGGGTGGACCGGATCATTCCGGCCCACCCTTCAGTGTGAGTCAGGTGACTCAGGCCTCGACGGCCACGACGTTCACGACCTTGCGGCCGCGGCGGGTGCCGAACTGCACGGCACCGGCGGTCAGCGCGAACAGGGTGTCGTCGCCACCGCGGCCGACACCGGCACCCGGGTGGAAGTGGGTGCCGCGCTGGCGGACGATGATCTCGCCGGCGGAGACGACCTGGCCGCCGAAGCGCTTGACGCCGAGGCGCTGGGCGTTCGAGTCACGGCCGTTGCGGGTAGAGCTTGCGCCCTTCTTGTGTGCCATCTGGCTATCCCCTTACTTGACCGAGTCGATGCTGGTGATGCGCACCGCGGTGTGCTGCTGGCGGTGACCCTGGCGACGGCGGTAGCCCGTCTTGTTCTTGTAGCGCAGGATGACGATCTTGTCACCCTTGGTCTGGTCGACGACCTCGGCGTGGGCCTTGACGCCGGCCAGCACCCACGGGTCGGAGGTGACGGCCTCGCCGTCGACCACCAGGATGGTGGAGAGCTCCACCGAGTCACCCGGCTTGGCCTCGATACGGTCGATCTCCAGCACGTCGCCGACGGCGACCTTGTGCTGGCGGCCGCCTGCGCGAACGATCGCGTACATGCGGTACCTACTTTCCCAACTCGGTCGGAGCTCCTGATGCCAGCCACCTGGGTACGGACACAGGGGACCTCTCCCGCAGGACTCTTGCGAGCCCCGGGAGGTGATGTGCTCGGGAGCATGGCGTAGACACGCCAGTGGTCAAGAATACGGACCGGCCGCCGTGGGGGCAAACCGGCCCGTACGGGTCCGGGGCGGAGGGGGTCCGCCCCGGACCGGGCACTACTCGGCCGCCGTATCACCCTCGGCGGCCGCCGCCTTCTTGGCCGCCGCGCTCGTCCGCTTGGTGGCGGTCTTGCGGGCGGTGGTCTTCTTCGCCGCCGCCGTTGTCTTCTTGGCGGCGGTGGTCTTCTTCGCGGCGGTCTTGCGGGCCGCCCGCTTCTTGGGAGCCGGAGCCTCCTCGGCGGGCTCCTCGGCCGCGGCCGGCTCGGCGGCGGTCTCGGCGGCCGGCTCGCTGACGGCCTCGGCCTCGGTGACGACCTCGGCGACGACCGGCTCGGCCGGGGCCTGCGCGGCGGCGTCGGCGGCCGCGAGGGCCGACTCCAGCGCCGCCTCGGCCTTGGCCTGCAGCACCACGATCTCCGCCTCGCCCGGCGCACCGGCCGGGGCCGTGGCCTTGCGCACCGCCCGGCGGCGGGGCCGCCCACTGGGCGTGGTGGCGGGAGCCGGGGCGACCGGAGCCTCGACGACCGCGGCCTCGACCTCGGCCGGCGCCTCCTCGACGCCCGGCACCTCGATCGCCAGCTGGCCCTCGATCTCCTCGCGGACCGGCGCCTCGGGGGCGGTCTCGACGACCTCCACCGGCTCGACGGCCTCCACGGCCTCGACGACCTGCGGCTCCTCGTGCGCCGCGCCGCCCTTGCCCCGGCGCCGGCGCTTGCCGCCGCCCGAGCCCGCCTCGACGGCGGCCGCGCCGCCACCGGCGTGCACATGGGCGCTCGGCTGCTCCATGTGGACGATCACACCGCGGCCGTTGCAGTGCACGCAGGGCTCGGAGAAGGACTCCAGCAGCCCCTGGCCGACCCGCTTGCGGGTCATCTGCACCAGGCCCAGCGAGGTGACCTCGGCCACCTGGTGCTTGGTCCGGTCCCGGCCCAGGCACTCCAGCAGGCGGCGCAGCACCAGGTCGCGGTTGGACTCCAGGACCATGTCGATGAAGTCGATCACGATGATGCCGCCGAGGTCGCGCAGCCGCAGCTGGCGCACGATCTCCTCGGCCGCCTCGATGTTGTTCCGGGTGACCGTCTCCTCCAGGTTGCCGCCCTGGCCGACGAACTTCCCGGTGTTGACGTCGATGACGACCATCGCCTCGGTGCGGTCGATCACCAGCGAACCGCCGCTGGGCAGCCAGACCTTGCGGTCCAGCGCCTTCATCAGCTGCTCGTCGATCCGGTAGGTGGCGAACACGTCCACCTCGGAGGTCCACCGCTGGAGCCGCTCGGCGAGGTCCGGGGCCACGTTGGAGACGTAGTCGTGGATGGTGTTCCACGCCTCGTTGCCGGAGACGATGACCTTGGTGAAGTCCTCGTTGAAGATGTCGCGCACGACCCGGACGGTCATGTCCGGCTCGCCGTAGAGCAGCGCCGGGGCGTTGCCGGACGCGGCCTTCTTCTGGATGTCCTCCCACTGCTGCTGCAGCCGCTGGACGTCGCGGGTCAGCTCGTCCTCGGAGGCGCCCTCGGCGGCGGTGCGCACGATGACGCCCGCGTCGTCCGGGACGATCTTCTTGAGGATCTGCTTCAGGCGGGCGCGCTCGTTCTCCGGCAGCTTGCGGGAGATGCCGGTCATCGAGCCCTCGGGCACGTAGACCAGGTAGCGGCCGGGCAGCGAGATCTGGCTGGTCAGCCGGGCGCCCTTGTGGCCGATCGGGTCCTTGGAGACCTGCACCAGCACGGACTGGCCGGACTTCAGCACCGACTCGATCCGGCGCGGGCCGCCGTGGCCGCCGAGCGCACCGAAGTTGACCTCGCCGGCGTACAGCACCGCGTTGCGGCCCTTGCCGATGTCGACGAAGGCGGCCTCCATGGACGGCAGCACGTTCTGGACCTTGCCCAGGTAGACGTTGCCGACGTACGAGGTGGCCTGCTCCTTGTTGACGTAGTGCTCGACGAGCACGCCGTCCTCCAGGACGCCGATCTGGGTCCGCTGGCCGTTCTGGCGCACCACCATGACACGCTCGACCGACTCGCGGCGGGCCAGGAACTCGGCCTCGGTGATGATCGGCACCCGGCGGCGGCCCAGCTCGCGGCCCTCGCGGCGGCGCTGCTTCTTGGCCTCCAGGCGGGTGGAGCCCTTGATGGACTGCACCTCGTCCGGGTCGAAGGACGGCTCGGTGGAGCGGCGGCGCGGCTCGCGCACCTTCACCACCGTGCGGACGCCGTCCTCGGTGGTCTCAGCGGTCTCGACGGCGCCGGCCTCACCGCTGCGGCGGCGACGGCGGCGACGGCGGCGCGAGGAGGACAGGCCGGCGGCCAGGTCGTCGTCCTCGTCGTCCTCGTCGGCCGGCTCCTCGGCGGTGGGCTGCTCCGTCTCGGGCGCCTCGGCCTCGATCTCCTCGGCCTCGCCACGACGGCGGCGGCGGCCGCCCCGGCGACGGCGGCGCGACGGGCGGCCGTCCTCCCACTCGTCCTCGGCCTCGGGACCGGTGACGGGGGCCTCGACGGCGGCGGGCGCCTCGACGGGCGGCTCCTCGACCACGGGCTTCTCGACGACCGGCTTCTCGACGACCGGCTTCGCGGCGGCGGGCTTCGCGGCACCCCTGGCGGCCTTCGAGCGCGCCGGGGTCTGCACCCGCACCGAGGTGCGGACGCGGCGGCGGCGGCCGACGCCGCTGTACTCGAACTCGTCCTCCTCCGCGCGCTCCTCGCGCTCCTCGCGCTCCACCGGCGCGGCGGGCGCCTCGGCGGCGGCCGGCTGCGGGGCGGCCGGCGCGGACGGGGCGACGTAGGGGGCGGGCTCCTGGAAGACCGGCGCCTGGAAGATCGCGGTGGACGGGCGGACGGCGCGGCGGCGCACCCGCTGCGGCGGCTCGGCCTCGGCGGCCGGCGC
The DNA here is from genome assembly GCF_040609255.1 of Kitasatospora sp. NPDC004723. Classification (NCBI taxonomy): domain Bacteria; kingdom Bacillati; phylum Actinomycetota; class Actinomycetes; order Kitasatosporales; family Streptomycetaceae; genus Kitasatospora; species Kitasatospora sp. NPDC004723. The sequence goes on from NZ_JBEXJT010000044.1 coordinate 34,859, forward strand.
GGGCGCGGGCTGCTCGACGGCGGGCGTCTCGACGACCGGCTCCTCGGCCGGGGCCTCCTCGGCCTCGGGCTCCTCGGCCACCGGCTCCTCGACGACGGGGGCGGGCTCGACCACCGGGGCGGCCTCGACCACCCGACGGCGGCGGGCACGGCGCGCGGGGGCGGCCGGAGCCTCCTCGACGGGCGCCTCGACGGCCACCGGCTCGGCGGCGACCGGCTCGACGACGGGCCCGGGCTCGGCGACGGCCTGCACCGGCTCCTCGACCGGCACGGCCTCGGCCTTCTTGCGGGTCCGGCGGGCCCGCACGGGCTTCTCGGCCTTCTCCGTCTTGTCGGCCTTCTCGGCCTTCTTCGGCGCCTCGGGCTCGGCCGCGGCCGGCGTCCCGTCGGCGTCCGGCGCGGTGACCACGATGGCGGTGGCCTCGGGCGCACCGGCGGGCGCCTCGGCCCGCTTGCGGGTGCGGCGGGCGCGCACCGGCTTCTCCGCGACCGGCTCGGCGGCGGCGGTCTCGGGCTCGGCGGCGGCCGGCACCGGTTCCTCGGCGGCGATGACCGTCTCGGCGGTCTCCGCGGCCGCGCCCTGCGGCGCACCGGCCGGGCGGGACACCGCGCGGCGGCGCCGGCGCGGAGGCGCGGCGGACGCGCCCTCGCCGCCGGACGCGGCGGTGTCGTTCTGTTCCGTTGCCGCAGACTGCTGCGGATCGGTGTTCTCGAGCATGCGGGTGGATCTCCCGTCAGGCCCCCGGGCTCCGCATCCGGGCACGGCGCGGCACCGGTGGCCGGCCGGCATCGCGACGATGCTCGGGCCGGACCCTTTCACGGTGCCGCCGCGCGGACGCGAGGCCGCACAGGGGCTCGTAGTCTCGCTCGGCGCCCCGCACTCGGCGGGGTGTCGAAAGTCTTCTGGTCTGACCAGTCTTCTGAGGTTTTCCCAAGCTGCGCCGTTCCCCAACCCCGGGTGGCTCCCGGACGGGGTCCTCGGGCCCACCGACCCTCGGGGTCGGCGGGCCGCAAGAGGCCGGCCTGTGCTTCGACGACGCTCGCTCCCCTGGGGAGCCGCGGGGGCCTGGAGGACCAGCGGGCCCAGTGGGGAACTGGACCCGGCCTCCGCCCGCTAGGCGGACGCGGTTGCGCGCGGCTCGCCGGTGGCCACAGGGCCGGCCGGGGCCGCGGCGCGGTCGAGCGCCAACGGGTCGGTCACCGTGCCGGTCCCCTCGTCGAGCGGCCCCTGCGCCAGCCTGGTCACCTCTGCGGGGACCGGCGGCGCCAGGTCGGCCGTCGCACGGAGACCGGACAACACGTCGTCGGGTCGTACGGCGGGTGTGGCGTGTCGTACTACCAGGCGCAGTATCGCACAGGGACGCCCGGTCCGAACATCGCGGGCCTCTTCACCCGCCGTGTCCGCACCGTCGACGACCTGCGGCGGGAGGAGTTCGAGAGCCGCCACCGCGCCGCGCGCGTCGAAGACCCGGACACCGTTCTTGGTGAGGCGTTCGACCTCGACCCGCTCCTCGGCGAGGAACAGCGCGATCGCGCGGCCCGCCTCCTGCGGCTCGACGCCGTCGAGCCGGACCTGCCATTCGGAGGCCTCCAGGCGCTCCACGAAGTTGGGCGTGCGCACCTCGACCGCGTCGATCACGTCGAGGCCCCCGGGCAGCGACTCGTCCAGTTGGACGCGCAGTTCCTCCGGGTCGCGGGGGGCGGCGAGCCCGATCTCCAGGTACTCCGCCTCGCTGGCCACGCCGGTCGGCGCGGCGTTGGCGTAGGACACCTTGGGATGCGGGGTGAAGCCGGCCGAGTAGGCCATCGGCACCGCCGACCGGCGCAGGGCGCGCTCGAAGGCGCGCTGGAAGTCGCGGTGGCTGGTGAAGCGGAGCCGGCCGCGCTTGGTGTAGCGGAGACGGATCCGCTGCACCGTCGGCGCGGGCGGCGGACCGTCGGGCGTACGGCGTGCCAGGTCGCTCAGTCCTTCGTCAGTTGTCCCCGTCCACAGCGGCGGCGTTTTCCCGCCACTGTCCGGACGCTGTCACCTCAAAGGGTACGCGCCCCGGCCCACCCCTCGCCCCGCCCCCGCCCGCAGCCCGGTTCTCAGTCCAGCGACCCGGGCTCCGCGAGCCACCGGGTCTTGAGCTCGGTGTGCTTGGCGATGGTCTCGAAGTCCCGGTCGTAGTGCAGCACGGTCAACCCGTGGTGCAGGGCGGTGACGGCGACCAGCAGGTCCGGAATCCCCGCCGAGCGGTGCTGGCCGTTCTTCACCAGCCGTTCCTGGATCGACAGGAGTCGCTGCCACGCGCTGTCCGGCACCGCGACCCACCCGTACACGTCGGCGAGCAAACGCTTGATCCGGCCGTAGTCCTCCACCGACCGGGCCGAGTAGAGGATCTCGACCTCGCTCGGCGCACACAGCGAGACGCGTCCGCTCAACAGCACATCGGCCCACTGGCCGCGGCACACCGGCCGGAGGATCCGCGCATGCGCGGACTTGTCGATCAGGAACTGCTCAGCACCGGCCATTCAGCGCCACGCCTCCTCCTCGAAGCCCGGCTCCAGAAGCTTGTCGAACGCGCCGTCATCGGCCAGCGCCACCAGCTGGGCGAGCGCCTGCTCGCGCCTGTAGCGCGCCCCGATCTCCTCCAGGGCCGCATTGACGGTGTCCTTCTTCGTCGTGGTACCGAGCACCTCGGCAGCCAGCGCCAGGGCTTCCTCATTGATATCGATCATCGTCTTGGCCACCCTATCCACCTCCATGAGTCAATATCAAATCAGCGAAACCAACAATAGCATCCGGACTCAAGTTCGTATATACAAAGACCCCCAGTGGATGTATCCACTGGGGGTCTCGAGGTGTCGCTCCTACGTGTTCACCACGGTGAGCGGGAGCAGCTTCTTGCCGGTGGGGCCGACCTGGATGTGGGTGTCCATCTGGGGGCAGACGCCGCAGTCGAAGCACGGGGTCCAGCGGCAGTCGTCGACCTCGACCTCCTCCAGGGCGTCCTGCCAGTCCTCCCAGAGCCAGTCCTTGTCGAGACCGCTGTCCAGGTGGTCCCAGGGCAGGACCTCCTCGTAGCCGCGCTCGCGGGTGGTGTACCAGTCGACGTCGACGCCGGTGCCGGCCAGACCCTTCTCGGCGCTCGCCATCCAGCGGTCGTACGAGAAGTGCTCGCGCCAGCCGTCGAAGCGGCCGCCGTCCTCGTAGACCGCGCGGATGATCGCGCCGACCCGGCGGTCGCCGCGGGAGAGCAGGCCCTCCACGATGCCGGGCTTGCCGTCGTGGTAGCGGTAGCCGATGTTCTTGCCGTACTTGCGGTCGCCGCGGATCGAGTCGCGCAGCTTGGCCAGGCGGGCGTCGGTGGCCTCGGCGGACAGCTGCGGGGCCCACTGGAACGGGGTGTGCGGCTTGGGCACGAACCCGCCGATGGAGACGGTGCAGCGGATGTCGTTCTGGCCGGTGACCTCGCGGCCCTTCTGGATGACGTTCTTCGCCATCTCGCCGATCTGGAGCACGTCCTCGTCGGTCTCGGTGGGCAGGCCGCACATGAAGTACAGCTTCACCTGGCGCCAGCCGTTGCCGTAGGCGGTGGCGACGGTGCGGATGAGGTCCTCCTCCGACACCATCTTGTTGATCACCTTGCGCAGGCGCTCGCTGCCGCCCTCGGGGGCGAAGGTGAGGCCGGAGCGGCGGCCGTTGCGGCTGAGCTCGTTGGCGAGGTCGATGTTGAAGGCGTCGACGCGGGTGGACGGCAGCGACAGGCCGATCTTGTCCTCGGCGTAGCGGTCGGCGAGGCCCTTGGCGACGTCGGCGATCTCGGTGTGGTCCGCGGAGGACAGCGACAGCAGGCCGACCTCCTCGAAGCCGGTCGCCTTGAGCCCGCGCTCGACCATCTCGCCGATGCCGGTGATGCTTCGCTCCCGCACGGGGCGCGTGATCATGCCGGCCTGGCAGAAGCGGCAGCCGCGGGTGCAGCCGCGGAAGATCTCCACGGACATCCGCTCGTGGACGGTCTCGGCGAGCGGGACGAGCGGCTGCTTCGGGTAGGGCCACTCGTCGAGGTCCATCACGGTGTGCTTGGAGACCCGCCACGGCACACCGGGGGCGTTCGGCACGACGCGCCCGATCCGGCCGTCGGCCAGGTACTCGACGTCGTAGAACTTCGGCACGTACACGCCGCCGGTGCGGGCCAGCCGCAGCAGCAGCTCGTCGCGCCCGCCCGGGCGGCCCTCGGCCTTCCACTGCCGGACGATCTTGGTGATGTCGAGCACGGCCTGCTCGCCGTCGCCGATCACCGCGCAGTCGATGAAGTCCGCGATCGGCTCGGGGTTGAACGCGGCGTGGCCGCCCGCCAGCACGACCGGGTCCTCGTCGGTCCGGTCGGCGGCGGCCAGCGGGATGCCGGCCAGTTCGAGCGCGGCCAGCATGTTGGTGTAGCCGAGCTCGGTGGAGAAGGAGAGCCCGAACACGTCGAAGGCGCGCACCGGCCGGTGGGCGTCCACGGTGAACTGGGGGACGCCGTGCTCGCGCATCAGCGCCTCGAGGTCCGGCCAGACGCTGTAGGTGCGCTCGGCGAGGACGCCCTCCTGCTCGTTGAGCACCTCGTAGAGGATCATGACGCCCTGGTTGGGCAGGCCCACCTCGTAGGCGTCGGGGTACATCAGCGCCCAGCGGACGTCGCAGGCGTCCCAGTCCTTGACGGTCGAGTTCAGCTCGCCGCCGACGTACTGGATCGGCTTCTGGACGTGCGGGAGGAGGGCCTCCAGGCGTGGGAAGACCGATTCGACAGTCATGAGTACTAGGAACCCTTACGACGTTCGGGACCGCCGCGCACTCCGCGGGGGCGACGGCTGGGAGGGGTGACCCTCAAGGGTAGCCGAACCGCCGCGGCCCCAGGCCCGGCCGAGGGTGGTGGTCCGGGCCCCGGACCGGGCCCGGCCGGGGATCCCGGCACGTGAACGCGGCCCCACCGGTGTCCGACCGCGGGCCCACCGCGGCCCCACCGCGGGTGCCCGACGACTGTTGACACGTTCCGCGGGCACGTGCGGTACTGGCAAGGCTCCACCGGAAGGTCCTGTGCGCCCCGGGACGAGGGAGTTGGCCGCGCGCGCACCGGCCGCGCCGGGCAGGCCCGGTGCGACCTCGCGCCGCGCTCCCGGCCGAGGCCCCCGACCCCGCGCCGGGCGCCCGACCGTGCCGCCCCGCCCGCCCCCGAGGACAGGAGAGCCATGACCGACACGGGCCGGCGGACGCGCCGGATCCAAGCCCCGCACCTCGGCACCGGGACCTATCCGACGGTGGCGCGCGCGATCGCCGCCGCCCGCCGGCTGGCCCGCCGCCACCCGGGGCGCTGCCGGGTCCGCGAGGTGGGCCGCTCCCGGGCGGGGCGCCCGCTGGTGCTGCTCTCGGTGGACGGCGGCGAGCACACGGTGCTGGCCGTCGGCGGGCCGCACCCCAACGAGCCGGTGGGCCTGGCCGCCGCCGTCGGGCTGGCCGAGCGGGTGCTGGAGCTGCCGCCGCGCCCGGGGGTCGGCTGGCACGTCCTGCTCTGCCTGGACCCGGACGGCGCCGCGCTCAACGAGGGCTGGCTGCACGGCCCGCTGACCGCGGCCCGGCACTACGAGCACTTCTTCCGCCCGGCCTTCCACGAGCAGCCGGAGCTGCTGCCGCACCCGGACGGCCCGCTGGCGCCGATGCCGGAGAGCCGGGTGCTGACCGGGCTGATCGACGAGCTGCGCCCGGTGCTCCAGTGCTCGCTGCACGGCGTGGACTTCGGCGGCGCGTTCGTGCAGCTCACCCGGCCGCTGCCGGCCCTGGCCGACCGCTTCGCCCGCTCGGTGGCGCGCGGCGGCATCCCGCTGGACGTCGACTCCTACGACGCGGTCGGCTGGGACAGTCCGGCCCCCGGCACCTATGTGATGCCGGCGCCGGGCCGGCGCCGGCAGCCGCTGCCGGACCGCCCGGAGCTGTCCACCTGGTCGTACGCGGGCCGGTACGGCGGCATCACGGCGGTGCTGGAGGCCCCGATGTGGGCGATCGACGCGGTCGGCGACGCCCGCCCGGCGCCGGACGTGCGCGCCGCCGTCGGGACCTGCGCCGACCGGCTGGCCGGCCGGGTCGCGGAGCTGACCGCCCTGCTGCCGCTGGTGCCGCCGCACGCGGGGGTGGCGTACGGGCCGCTGCTGCGCGCCGTGGAGTTCAACCTGGCGGTCTGCCGGCCGGTGGTGGACGACTGGATCGCCCACTGGTCGTCGGCGCCGCTGTCGGTGTCCCGGGTGACCGCGGCGCGGATCGCGGCCGAGCGGGTGCCGCTGCGGATCGCCTCGATGCTGCTGCGGCTGCTCGCGGACTGCGGCGGCCCGGCGGCGGACGCGGCCCGGGCGCGCGCCCGGGTCATCGTCTCGGCGAGCCTGGAGGGCCTGCACCGGCTGGGCGCCCGCTGGGTGCCGGTGGAGACCCAGGTCGCCCACCAGACCCGGGCGGTGCTCGCCGCCGCCGACCTCCTGCTGCCGCCCGGCTGACGTCCCCGGCTGACGTCCCCGGCCGGCTGACCTCCCCGCCCCGCGCTCCCCGGCCGGCCCTCCCCGACCGGCGCTCCCCCTTCAGGCGCCGAGCAGCGGCAGCAGGAACGGCTCGACCAGTCCGGCCAGCCGGTGCTCGCCGGCCGGCGTCGGGTGCAGGCCGTCGGCGTACAGCCCGTCCGCCTCGGCGAGCGGCAGTACGTCGCGGCCGTCCACCAGGTGCAGCCGCCGGTCGCCGAGCCGTTGCAGCACCCGCACGGCCGCGCCGGTCAGCTCGCGCACGTCGGCCAGCGTCAACCCGGCGGCGTTGCGGGCGTGTTCGCGCGGCGCCGACGGCAGGGCCGCGATCACGGCGATCGGGGTGTCCGGGTGCCCGTCCCGGACGGTCTCGACGAAGCCGCCCACCGCCGGACCCCAACTGCGGGAGGTGAAGGCCGACTTGATATAGGCGTTGGTGCCGATCTCCAGGGTGATCAGCTCGGCGGGGGTGTCCCGCAGGACCCGGGCGACCAGCGGGTCCAGATAGGCCTGCCCGGCGAACCCGAGGTTGCGCAGCCGCCAGCCGCGGCGGCGCGCGAGCAGCGCGGTCCAGCTCTCGGAGGGCCCGTGCGGGAACATCGCGTGCGTCAGCGAGCTGCCGTAGGCCACCCAGCGCGGGCCGGTGCGCCGGACCGGCGCCAGCAGCCGGTGGCCGGACAGGCCGACCGCGGCCAGGCGGGTGCGGGACAGGTGCGGCAGCCACACCTCGACCTCGGCCGGGACGCCGGGCAGGGCGATGTCGATCCGCTCCCGGCCGGGCCCGGGGCGGCGGCGGTGGACGAGCGCGCCGTCGGCGAGCACGTCCAGCGGCGCCCCGCCCGCCTCCGCGTCCACGTCCAGGAGCAGCCGGGCCGCGTCGGTGCGCACGGCGAAGCGGGCGCCGGCCGGGAGCGCGGCGAGCCGGCCGAAGTCCTCGCTGAGCGTGGTGGCGATCCGCTCCTGCGGCATCCGCAGCGGCAGCACCGTCCCGCCGGCCCGCTCGAAACCGCAGACGCCGTCCCAGCCGAGCCGTTCGTCCGCCGGGTCGAACCACCGCACCCGCGGCTCCCCCGCGGCTCCGGTCCCGGTCATCGCCCACCCCCGTCCCTCCGCCGGCGGACCCCTCCGCCGGCAAATCCGTCTGCCGGTCAACAATCTGACCTTCAATCACGTATGCTCACCGAAACGTATCGGCAGAAATCATCTACCGTCAAACAATCTCCGGGGAGCGTTATGCTGGCCGTCCACCACCGAAGGAGCCCCGATGGCCACCGCCCCCCGGCCCGCCCGCCTCGCCTCGCCCAGCCGGGCGGACGACGGCGGCGAGCGGCGGCGCTACTTCGCCGCGCTCACCCTGGACCGCCCGGACGTCGCGCTCTGCCGGGCCACCACCGCGGTCGCCCGCGCCATCGACGAGCAGCTCTCCGGCGGCCCCCTGACGGTCCCCCAGCACCTGGTGCTCAAGATGCTCGCCGCCGTCGGCAGCTGCTCCCAGCAGGAGCTGAGCGAGCAGCTGCGGATCGACCGCAGCGTCATGGTCGGCTGCGTCGACGCCCTGGAGGGCGCCGGCCTGGTCCGCCGCGAGCGCCACCCCCGCGACCGCCGCGCCTACGCCGTCACCCTCACCCCGGACGGCAGCGCCGCCCTGGCCGCGGCCGACCGCGCCATGGCGCCCGTCCTGGACCACGCCTTCGCCGCCCTCACCCCGGACGAGCGCGCGACGCTGGTCCGCCTCACCCGCAAGCTCCTCGACGTCCCGCCGGCCGACTGAGGCCCCGCCCCGCGGCCGGCCCACCGATCCCGGAGGCCACCGGCCGTGCCACAGCTCGATCTGACCACCGACCAGCTCCTCACCACCACCCGGGCCGTGCGCCGCCGCCTCGACCTCACCCGCCCGGTCGACCGGGCCCTGGTCGAGGAGTGCCTGGCCCTCGCCACCCAGGCCCCCACCGGCCGCAACCGCCAGCGCTGGGACTTCGTGGTGGTCACCGACCCGGCCCGGCGGGCCGCCCTGGCCGGCCTCTACCGGCTTGGCCTGACCCACCCCCGCGACCGCGTCGCCCGCACCGGCCTGGACCGCACCACCGAGGACGCCGCCCGCCGGCTGCGGCTGGCGGTCAGCGCCCAGCACCTCTTCGACCACCTGCACGAGGTCCCGGTCCTGGTGGTGCCGTGCGTCCGGATCGAGGGCCGGCACGAACTGGCCGGCCACATCGGCCAGGCCAACGCCTGGGGATCGATCCTCCCGGCCGTCTGGCAGTTCATGCTCGCCGCCCGCTCCCGCGGCCTCGGCACCGCCTGGACCACCCCGCACCTGCACTACGAGCGCGAGGCCGCCGAGCTGCTCGGCATCCCCTACGAGACGGTCGCCCAGACCGCGCTGGTCCCGCTCGCCCACACCCTGGGCACCGACTTCCGCCCCGGCCCGCGGGTGGACACCGCCCGGATCACCCACTGGGACACCTGGTAGCCCCCGGACGACAGAAAGGGCCGGCCCGGGGGAACACCCCGGACCGGCCCCGCCGCACCGGCCTTCTCAGGCCGCTATCGGCCGCTGGCTCTGCACCGCCTGCAGCAACCCGATCGCCACCCAGGTCGAGAACATCGACGAGCCTCCGTAGGAGACGAACGGCAGCGGGATGCCGGCCACCGGCATGATGCCCAGGCACATCCCTATGTTCTCGAAGCCCTGGAAGGCGAACCAGGCGACCACCCCGGCCGCCACGATGGTGCCGTACAGGTCGGTGGCGTGCCGGGCGATCCGGCAGGCCCGCCACAGCACCACGCCGAGCAGCACGATGATCGCCATCGCACCGAGGAAGCCCAGCTCCTCGCCGGCCACCGTGAACACGAAGTCGGTCTGCTGCTCCGGCACGAACTGCCCGGTGGTCTGCGTCCCGTGGAACAGGCCCTTGCCCCACAACCCGCCGGAGCCGATCGCGATCCGGGCCTGCGCGGTGTTGTAGCCGACGCCGGACGGGTCGAGCGCCGGGTTGGCGAAGGCGGCGAAGCGGTCGATCTGGTACTTGCTCAGCACCCCGAGCTTCCAGATCGCCACACATCCGCCGACACCGGCCAGCATCAGCCCGAGCACCCAGCGGTTGGCCGCGCCGGAGGCCAGCAGGATGCCCAGCACGATGACGGCCATCACCATCACCGAGCCGGCGTCCGGCATCAGCATCACTATGGCCATCGGCAGCGTCGCCCAGACCAGCGCGCGGAACACCGCCTTGTCGGCCGGGAACTCCCGCTCCCCCGCGTCCACCTGGTCGGACATCACGATCGCCATCGACAGCACGATCGCCAGCTTGGCGAACTCGGCCGGCTGCACCGAGAAGCCGCCGCCCAGCTGGATCCAGGAGTGCTGGCCGTTGATGGTCGAGCCGAGCGGGCTGAGCGTGGCCAGCAGCAGCAGGATCACGCCGGCGTACAGGAACGGCACGAGCGTGCGGAACCGCCGGCTCCCTATCGCTATCACCACCGCGCACAGCACCGCCCCGATCAGGACGTTGGTCAGGTGCCGGAACAGGAAGTACTGCGGGTCGCCGTGGGTCAGCGAGTCGCGCCCCCGGGTCGCCGACCAGACCAGCAGCGAGCTGCCCAGCGAGAGGACCACCGCGGCCAGCAGCAGTATCCAGTCGATCCGCCACAGCGGGGAGTCCTTGGCCAGCGACTTGGGCACCCCGCCGCGCCGCGGGGCGAACCGCAGCTGGCGGTACGAGCCGTAGGAGGTCATGCCCGGCCCCTTCCGGTGGAGCGGGTGGGTTCGACGGCGGCCTCGGCCGCGACGAGCACCGGGGCGGTGCCGCCGGACTGCGCCGGGTCCAGGAAGACCCGCGGCGAGTCGCCGCTCACCCCGGGGTCGCCGGGCGCGGCGCCGTCCGCGCCGAACGAGGCGGGCTTGACGATCGCGGTGCCGTCCGGGTTGAACTTCGGCAGCTCGGCCTGCGGCGTGGGCAGCAGCGCCTTGCCCTGGTCGATGTTGCCCTTGTCGTCGACGCCGTACAGCGACTGGTAGATCCGCCGGATCGCGTCGCCGGAGCCGCCGGAGCCGGTGCCGCCCTGGCTTATCGTCATCACGACCGCGTAGTCGCGGCTGTAGGTGGTCAGCCAGGAGGTGGTCTGCTTGCCCTCGACCTCGGCGGTGCCGGTCTTGGCGTGCAGCTCGATCTTGCCCTGCGGCCAGCCCGCGCCGGTGAACTTCCAGGCGGCGGTGCCGTTGGTGATGACGCCCGCGGTGGCCTGGTCGATGTAGCCGAGCAGCTTCTGGTCACCGGGCAGCCGGCCGTCCTCGTGCGGGGCGATCTCGCGGACGAGCTCCCCGCTCGGGCTTACCACGGCCTTGGCGACCGTCGGCCGGTAGAAGGTGCCGCCGTTGGCGAGCGCCGCGTAGATCCGGGCCATCTGGATCGGGGTGACCAGGGTGTCGCCCTGGCCGATCGCGAAGTTGACGGCGTCACCCGCGCGCATCTGGTAGCCGTCGACGCAGTTCTCCCGGGCGATCTGGTCGGAGAAGCTGTTGCCGCCCTTCTCCGCCTGCTTGCACCAGGCGTCCTTGTTGTTGTCGTAGAAGGACTGCTTCCACTGCCGGTCCGGCACCCGGCCGGTGACCTCGCTCGGCAGGTCGATGCCGGTCTTGGCGCCGAGGCCGAACTCGTGGGCGGTCTTGAAGAACCAGTCGCCCGGGTCCTTCTTCGGCTTGATGCCGCCGTCCTTCATCCACTGGTCGTACGCCAGGCCGTAGAAGACGGTGTCGCAGGAGACCTCCAGGGCCCGCTCCAGGGAGATCGGACCGAAGTTCTCGCTCTCGAAGTTCTTGAACTCGCGCCCGCCGATGGTCAGGCTCTTCGGGCAGTCGTAGCGGCCGTCGAGCGAGTAGCCGGCCTGGACCGCGGCGGTGGTGGAGATGACCTTGAACGTCGAGCCGGGGGCCGACTGACCCTGTATGGCCCGGTTGAGCAGCGGGAAGTTGGACTCCTTGCTGGTCAGCGCCTGGTAGTCCTTGCCGCTGATGCCGCCCTGCCACAGGTTGGGGTCGTAGGTGGGGGCGCTGGCCATCGCGACGATCCGCCCGGTGTGCACGTCCATCACGACGGCGGCGCCGGAGTCGGCCTCGTAGTTGCGGTTGGTGACCTTGTCGAAGGTCTTGCGGGCGTCGGCCATGGCCTGCGCCAGGTTGTCCTCGACGACCTTCTGCACCCGGGCGTCGATGCTGGTCACCAGGTTGTTGCCGGTCTGCGGGGCGGCCTGGTCGGCGGTGCCGATCACCCGGCCGAGGTTGTCCACCTCCAGCTTGGTGATGCCGGCGGTGCCGCGCAGGTCGCGGTCGTAGACGGACTCCAGCCCGGCGCGGCCGATCTGGTCGGCCGGCAGGTAGCGGTCCAGGCCGGCCTGGTCGGCGGTCTTCGACACCTCCTCGTCGGTGACCGGCGAGAGGTAGCCGAGCACCTGGGCGAGGTTGGCGCCCTCGGCGCCGGTGTAGTGGCGCACGGCGGTGGGCTGGGCGGTGACCCCGGGGAAGTCCTCCCGGCGCTCCATTATCTGCATCGCCTGCTGGGTGGTCGCCTCCTTGGTGACCGGGATCGGCTGGTAGGGCGAGCCGTTCCAGCAGGGCTGCGGGGTCTTGGCGTCGCAGAGCCGGACCTTCTCCTGGACGTCCTTGGCGGGCATCCCGAGCACCTCGGCGAGCCGGGTCAGCACCGCCTTGCCGGCGTCCTTCTGCTGGAGCAGCGAGGTGCGGCTGACCGAGACGACCAGCTTCGTCTCGTTGCCGGCGAGGATCCGCCCGGAGGCGTCCAGGATCTCGCCGCGCACGGCCGGTTCGACGACCTCGCGGATGTGGTTGCCGGTCGCCTTGGCGGTGTAGACGTCGGCGTTGCGGATCTGCAGGTACCACAGCCGTCCGCCGAGGGTGGCGAGCAGCGAGAGCACCAGGATCTGCAGCACCACCAGACGGATCGTCACCCGCCGGGTACGGCCGGTCTCGGGGATGTTGCTCACGTCTCGTGCGCTCCAAAAACAGAACGGGGGCGGGCGGGCTGGTCGGGCCGGGGCGGCGCCGTGGCTACGGGCGCTTTCCCGCGCCCAGCAGGCGCTTCTTCTTGAAGGACGCGCCGCCCGTGGTGTCGCGGGTGGTGCGGTAGCGGGCCAGGCTGCCGAGGCCGGGGCCGCCCTCGTCGTCGTCGGCGACGGCCAGCGGGTCCTTGCCGAACCGGCGGGCGATCAGCATCACGGCGGGCACCACGAAGGGGGCGAGCAGCAGGTCGTAGATCAGCGCGGTGACCACCAGCTGGCCGAGCCCGACGTGCCGGGCGGCGGTGTCGCCGACCAGCGCGCCGACCATCGCGTACAGCAGGGTGGAGGCGATCGCGGCGCCGCCCACCACCAGCAGCGCGCTGAGCACCGAGCGCTGGCGGCCGTGCTCGGGGCGCAGCAGCCCGGCGGCGTAGCCCATCAGGCACAGCACCAGCGCGTAGCGGCCGATGGCGTGGTCGGAGGGCGGGGCGAGGTCGGCGAGCAGGCCGGCCGCGAAGCCGACCAGGCAGCCGCCGGTCGGCCCGTAGACGAGGGCGAGGCCGACCACGACGAGCAGCAGCACGTCGGGGGTGGCCCCGGGCAGTTGCAGCCGGCCGAGGACGCTGACCTGGAGCAGCAGGCCGAGCAGGATCAGGACGGCGGAGACGGGGATGCGGGCGAGGCGCATGGCTCAGTTCCCCCCAGTGGGCTTGGCGGGCGGGAGGGCGGCCGGGGCGGCGGGCACGACGGGCACGGCCGGGCCGGCGGGCGCCGCCGGGGCGGCCTGGCCCTGGGCGGCCGGCGCGGGGGCGGGCGGCAGGACCGCGTCGCGCGGGTCGGTGCGCGGCGGGACGACGACCACGCCGACCAGGTCGAGCCGGGTGAACTGGACGAAGGGCTCGACCAGGACGGTCTTGGTGAGCTGTCCGGGGTTGGCCTCGACCTGGACGACCTTGCCGACCGGGACGCCGGGCACGAACGGGCGGCCGCTCTGCGAGCCGAAGGTGACCAGCCGGTCGCCCTCCTTGACCTGGGCCTTGCCGTTGAGCAGCGAGACCTTCATGGCGCTGGTGCCGCCGCCGGCGGCGAAGCCGATCTCGCCGCTGCCCTCCAGCCGGGTGCCAGCGGTGAAGCCGGGGTCGGAGGCGAGCAGCACGGTGGAGGTGGTCGGGGCGACGGTGGTGATCCGGCCGACCAGGCCCTGGCCGTTGATGACGGTCATGTCGCGGGTGAGGCCGTCGTCGCTGCCGGCGTCGATGGTGATGGTCCAGGAGAAGCCCTGGGCCGGGCCGATCGCGATGGTCTGGGCGGCCTTGACGGTGTATCCGCCGGCGCCCGCGGTGCGCAGCAGGTCGTCGAGCTGCTTGGTGCGCCCGCCGGCCATGTCGGAGGAGGCGAGCTTCTGCCGCAGGTCGGTGTTCTCGCGGGCGAGCTGGTCGGTGCGGCCGCTGTGCGAGGCGGCGTCGCGGAAGGCCCGGACGGTGTCGGCGACCGGGTCGACGGCGGTGGCGGCGCCGCGTTCGACCGGGCCGAGGACGGCGGCCGCCGCGCGCCGGGCGCCGCCGAGCGGGGAGCTCTCACCGCCCTTGATGTCGACGGTGATCAGTGCGAAGGCGACGGCCACCAGCAGGATCAGCAGCAGCCGGCTCTCTCGTGTGTCCCTCACGGTGCTGGTACTGCCCCTTCGTACCCCTGGCCGCCGGACCGGGCTGTGGACCCGGGCGGGGCCCGTCAGTTCGGCTGTGGTGTCGGTTCTGCTAGCGGCGCGGCGCGGCGTCGAGTACCTGCTGGAGCGCCTCGAACTCCTCGACGCACTTGCCGGAGCCGAGTGCGACGGAGTCCAGCGGGTTCTCCGCGATGTGGATCGGCATGCCGGTCTCCCGGCGCAGCCGCTCGTCCATGCCGCGGAGCAGGGCGCCGCCGCCGGTGAGCACGATGCCCCGGTCCATGACGTCGCCGGCCAGCTCGGGCGGGCACTGGTCGAGGGTGGTCTTGACCGCGTCGATGATCGAGTTGACCGGCTCGTCGATGGCCTCGCGGACCTCGGCGGCGGAGATGACGACGGTCTTGGGCAGGCCGCTGACCAGGTCGCGGCCGCGGATCTCGGCGTGCTCGTCCTTCTCGCCCTCCAGGCCGAAGGCGGAGCCGATGCTCATCTTGATCTGTTCGGCGCTGCGCTCGCCGAGGAGCAGCGAGTACTCCTTCTTGATGTGCTGGACGATGGCGTTGTCCAGCTCGTCGCCGGCGACCCGGATGGACTGCGCGGTGACGATGCCGCCGAGCGAGATGACGGCGACCTCGGTGGTGCCGCCGCCGATGTCGACGACCATGTTGCCGGTGGGCTCGTGGACGGGCAGCCCGGCGCCGATGGCTGCGGCCATCGGCTCCTCGATGATGTGCACCTGGCGGCAGCCGGCCTGCAGGGAGGCCTCGATGACGGCGCGGCGCTCGACGCCGGTGATGCCGGAGGGGACGCAGACGACGACCCGGGGGCGGGCGAGGAAGCGGCGGCGGTGCACCTTGAGGATGAAGTAGCGCAGCATCCGCTCGGTGATCTCGAAGTCGGCGATGACGCCGTCCTTGAGCGGGCGGATGGCGACGATGTTGCCGGGGGTGCGGCCGATCATCTTCTTGGCCTCGGAGCCGACGGCGAGGATGCCCCCGGTGTTGGTGTTGACCGCGACCACCGACGGCTCGTTGAGGACGATGCCCTTGCCCCTGACGTACACCAGCGTGTTGGCAGTTCCGAGGTCGATCGCCAAGTCGCGGCCGATGAACGACAGGTTGCTCGCCATGGGGTGGGGTGCCTTTCCCGGGCTCGGAGTCTTGTGGGGTGGACGGTGTGCGCGCCCACGCGTGGGCGGCGACCAGCTGAGCTGCCTTACCGGGCCCTTGAGTCGCGTCCATCGTAGTCACGCCGGTCGGCACTGACGTCGACGTGGGGCATACCGTCCATTGTCCGGGGCGTGATCGCTTCTCCGGGCATTGGGACGCCGTGTCGGAGGGCCTGGTTCCCTATTTCCCGATAAGAATGCCCCGGCCGGGCCAATAGTCCCGACCGGGGCCTTCCGAAGGTCCCGAATGATCGCCGCGCCCGGTCGGGTCAGGCGTGGGCGGGGAAGAAGATCTTGATCTCGCGCTCGGCGGACTCGACCGAGTCGGAGGCGTGGATGAGGTTCTCGCGGGTGATCGTCGCGTAGTCGCCGCGGATGGTGCCGGCCCCGGCCTCCAGCGGGTTGGTGGCGCCGGCCAGCATGCGGATGCCGGGGACGACCTCCTCGCCCTCGACGATCAGGGCGATGGACGGGCCGGAGGTCATGAACTCCAGCAGCGGCTCGTAGAACGGGCGGCCGGCGTGCTCCGCGTAGTGGTGCTCCAGCGTCGCCCGGTCGAAGGTGCGCAGCTCGACGGCGGCGAGCCGCCAGCCGGCCTTGCGCTCGATGCGGCTGATGATCTCGCCGGCCAGGCCGCGCTTGACGGCGTCGGGCTTGAGCAGGACGAGAGTGCGCTGGGACACGGGGCGTCTCCTGGAGGAAGGGGTTCGGCACGTACGCGGTTCGGCACGCACGCGCCGATCCGCGTGCGCCGTGCGACTACCGCAGAGGTTACCTTGCGTGAGCGAACGCGCCGGACCCGGTCCGGGGCCGCCTCAGACGGCCGCGGCGGCGGCCCGGGCGGCCTTGATCTCGTCGATCTTGCGGCCGTAGTGCACCGAGCACCACCACAGTCCGGCGAAGACCACGCCGAGCCCGAACATGGTCGGCACGACGAAGCCGCTGGCGATCAGCGCGAGCTGCAGGGCCCAGCCGACGGCGACCGCGCCGGGGCGGTTGATCATGCCGCAGAGCAGCAGGCAGAGCGCCATGGCGATGCCGCTGACGGTCCACAGCGCCCCGGTGGAGACGTCGGAGAGCTGCATCGCGACCAGCGCCGCGAACAGCACCACGAGGGCCTCGCCGATCAGCGTCGAGGAGCAGAGCGTCCTCATCGTCACTTCCTCCCGAGCAGCAGGCGGGCCTCGCCCACCGTGATGACCGAACCGGTGACCAGCACCCCGGCGCCGCCGAGGTCGCCCTCCTCCTCGGCCAGGGTGACGGCGGCGGCGATGGCGTCGTCGAGCCGGGGCTCGACCTGGACGCGGTCCTCGCCGAAGATCTCGACCGCGAGCGCGGCCAGCTCGTCCACGTCCATCGCGCGGTGGGTGGAGTTGCGGGTGACGACGACCTCGGCGAGCAGCGGCTCGAAGGCCTCCAGGAGGCCGGCCACGTCCTTGTCGCCGCTGGTGCCGATGACGCCGACCAGGCGGGTGAAGCCGAAGGACTCGGTGAGCGCGGCGACGGTGGCGCGGGCGCCGTGCGGGTTGTGGGCGGCGTCCAGGACGATGGTGGGGCTGCGCCGGACGACCTCCAGGCGGCCCGGGGAGCTGACGCCGGAGAACGCCTGGCGGACCTTGTCGGTGTCGAGCTTGCCGCCGCGGGCGCCGCCGACGCCGAAGAACGCCTCGACGGCGGCCAGGGCGAGGGCCGCGTTGTGCGCCTGGTACTCGCCGTGCAGCGGCAGGAAGACGTCCTCGTACTCCTCGCCGCCGAGCCCGCGCAGGGTCACCAGCTGGCCGCCGACCGCGAGTTCGCGGCGGATGACGCCGAACTCCATGCCCTCGCGGGCGACCGTGGCGTCGACCTCCACGGCGCGCCGCAGGATGGTCTGGGCGGCGTCGAGCTGCTGCTGGGCGACGACGGCGACGGAGCCGGGCTTGATGATCCCGGACTTCTCGACGGCGATCTCGCCGGTGGTCTCCCCCAGCTTGTCGGTGTGGTCGAGGCCGATCGGGGTGATCACCGCGACGGTCGCGTCGATGACGTTGGTGGCGTCCCAGGAACCGCCCATGCCGACCTCGACCACGGCGACGTCCACCGGCGCGTCGGCGAAGGCCGCGTAGGCCATGCCGGTGAGCACCTCGAAGAAGG
Organism: Kitasatospora sp. NPDC004723; assembly: GCF_040609255.1. Taxonomy (NCBI): domain Bacteria; kingdom Bacillati; phylum Actinomycetota; class Actinomycetes; order Kitasatosporales; family Streptomycetaceae; genus Kitasatospora; species Kitasatospora sp. NPDC004723. The sequence goes on from NZ_JBEXJT010000044.1 coordinate 52,368, forward strand.
ACATGGCGACCGGCTCGCGCTCGTCGACCATCCGCACGTAGGGCTCGATGTCGCGGTAGACCTCGACGAACCGCTCGGGGGTGATCGGGGCGCCGTCCAGGGTGATCCGCTCGGTGACGCTCTCCACGTGCGGGCTGGTGTAGCGGCCGGTGCGCAGCTCGAAGGCGCCGAGCAGCTGCTCGATCATCCGGGCGGTGGAGGTCTTGCCGTTGGTACCGGTGACGTGGATGGAGGGGAAGGACCGCTGGGGCTGGCCCAGGATGTCCATCAGGGCCTCGATCCGGTCGAGCGAGGGCTCCAGCTTGTTCTCCGGCCAGCGCTCGGAGAGTTCCACCTCGACGTCGCGCAGGGCGTCGCCGGTACCGCCGTCGGCGGGGCGGAGGGTGTACGGGTTCGGGTCGGCCTTGTCGCTCACGACCACAGTCTACGGAGCGGGGACCGGCGCTCCTCACGGGGTGAGAACCGCCACTTTGCCCGAGTTGGGCGATTTCCCATGCCTACTATCGATTTAGCGACATCAGACCGCAATGAAGCATTGATTCGCATCCCAAGGAGACAAAACACCTTCGATCACGAGGAGCAGCTCGCCATGCCCGACGCCCTGCGCCAGTTCGTCGAGATGCGCCGCGAGGGGTTCCTCCAGCTCGGCGGGCTGATCTCGCTGGCCCTGCTCTGCTACATGGTCCTGGTCTTCGGCCGCTTCCTCGTCTACTGGGCCGGCTCCCGCCACGCCTTCCGGCACAGCAGCCCGGCCGAGCCCGGCGACCCCGCCGCCTTCCGGTGGCACCTGATGATCCCCTGCCGGGACGAGGAGGCGGTGATCACCCGGACCCTCGCCGGTCTGCGGACCGTCGCCCCCGCCGCCCACCTGTGGGTGATCGACGACGACAGCGACGACGGCACCCGCGCCCTGGTGCTCGCCGCCGCCGAACGCGACCCGCGCGTCCACCTGGTGCAGCGCCGCCGCCCGCACGCCCGGATCGGCAAGGGCGCCGCGCTGAACGCCGCCTACCGGGAGATCTCCGCCTGGCTGCCGCCCGGCACCGACCGCTCCCGGGTGGTCCTCGGCGTGGTCGACGCCGACGGGCGGCTCGACCCCGGCACCCTCGAACAGGTCTGCAACGACCGCGCGATGGGCCGCCCCGACACCGGCGCCGTGCAGATCGGCGTGCGGATGCGCAACGCCGACGACGAGCGGCCGCTGCCCGGCCGCGGCCGGACCGCCAACGCGCTGGCCCGCGCCCTGGTGCGGATGCAGGACGTCGAGTTCCAGGCCAACAACGCCGGCATGCAACTGCTGCGCCGCCGCACCGGCAGCGTCGGCCTCGGCGGCAACGGCCAGTTCGTCCGGCTCACCGCCCTGGACTCGCTGACCGCCGAGGAGGGCCGCGCCGGCCGCCCCTGGCCCGAGCGTGCCCTGCTGGAGGACTACGAGTCCGGCCTCGACCTGCGCCTGGCCGGCTGGCGGCTCACCCATGTCACCGAGGCCGGCGTCTCCCAGGAGGCCCTGGTCTCCTGGCGGCGCTTCCTCACCCAGCGCACCCGCTGGGCCCAGGGCAACATGCAGTGCCTGCGCTACACCGGCCGGGTGCTGCGCTCGCGGCACTACCGGCCCGCCGGCAAGGCCGAGGTGCTCTACACCTTCCTCCAGCCGGTGGTCTGCGTCCTGCTGGTCGTCCTCACCCCGCTCTCGCTGGCCATCACCGGGGCGGGGCTGGCGCTCTTCCCCGGGGAGACCGCCGACTTCCAGCTGCGGTACGGCCCGTGGATGGTGCTCGCCTTCGTGCTCGCCACCCTGCCGATGGTCTTCTGGGGCCCGGCCTACCGCCGGCTCGTCCACCCCGACCGCCGCCGGCTCACCGGCCTGCTCTGGGGCGTCCTGGTCTGGCTCTACGCCTACCACCTGTTCGTGGTCGCCACCCGGGCCGCCGTACGCCTGCTGCTCGGCCGCAACGGCTGGGCCAAGACCCGGCGCAACGCCGAGAAGGTCGCCCTCGGCGCCCCCACCGCGCTCGAGTCCTGAGCCCCCGTCCTTTTCGCTTCCCGACCGCCCCGACCCCCGGAGAGCCGTTCCGCCATGACCGCGTGCCCGACCCCGAAGCCCGCCGCCCGCCGCCCGCTCGCCCCCGGCAGCGTCGCCGTCGTCCTCGGCACCCGCCCCGAACTGGTCAAGCTCGCCCCGCTGATCCACGAGCTCGGCCCGGCCACCCGCCTGGTCCACACCGGCCAGCACTGGGACGAGGCGATGTCCGGCCGCTTCCTGCGCGACCTCGGCCTGCCCAGCCCCGAACTGCTCACCGGCGTCGGAGGCCGCCCCCGGGCCGGCCAGATCGCCCAGTCGCTCGGCCAGCTCGACGCCTCCTTCGCCGAGCACCGCCCGGCCGCCGTCGTCGTCCAGGGCGACACCAACGCCACCCTGGCCGGCGCGCTCGCCGCCAACGCCCGGGACATCCCGCTGGTGCACGTCGAGGCGGGACTGCGCAGCTTCGACCGGGCGATGCCCGAGGAGCACAACCGGGTGATGGTCGACCACGTCGCCGACCTGCTGTGCGCCGCCACTCCCGACAACGCCGCCAACCTGCGCGCCGAGTCCCTCGCCGAGGAGCGGATCGCGCTCACCGGCAACACCGTCGTCGAGGTGGTCCGCGGCTCGCTGCCGGACGCCGCCGCCCGGGCCGCGCTGCTCGCCCGGCACGGCCTCACCGCGGACGGCTACGTGCTGGCCACCGTGCACCGGCCGGAGAACACCGACACCGCCGAGGCGCTCGGCGCCGTCCTCGCCGAACTCGACCGGATCGCCCGGGCCGGCACCCCGGTGCTGTTCCCGATGCACCCGCGCACCCGGGCCGCCGTCGAGCGGTTCGGCCTGGAGGGCCTGCTGGAGCGGCTCGCGGTGACCGGGCCGGTCGGCTACGCCGACTTCCTGGGCCTGGCCCGGCACGCCGCACTGCTGGTCTCCGACTCCGGCGGGGTGCAGGAGGAGTGCACCGTGCTCGGCCGTCCGCTGCTGGTGGTGCGCCGCTCCACCGAGCGGCCCGAAGCCGTCGAGGCCGGCTTCGCCGCGCTGGTGACGCCCGGCGCCGGGCTCGGCGAGCACGCCCGGACCTGGCTGGCCGACACCCCCGAGCGGCTCGCCCGGCTCGCGGCCACCCCGAGCCCCTACGGCGACGGCCTGGCCTCCGCCCGGATCGCCGGCCTGACCGCCGACCTGACCGCCGGGCAGGTCGGGACGCCCGCCGGCGCGCTGCCGACCGCCGCCTGAACGGCCCCCGGACAGGGGCCCTCTTGACAGCAGAATTGGTCTACTCCACCTTGTGAGGGCAAGTCTCCTATCCCGACAGGGACTTGAGTTGTCGGTAGCTCCCGCACGCGTACCCATCGACACCCGGACGGCTCTCCCCCACGGGAGCCGCCGGCCTCCCCCACAGGAGATGGAGTCATGCCACCTGCACGACAGCGGCGCCCGCGCGCCGTCCACTCGATGCTCGCCGGCGCCAGTGCCGTCGCGATCGGCCTGAGCGGTCTGGTCCTCGCCGGCGGCACCGGCGCCCACGCCGCCACCGACGTCGAACTGATCACCAACGGCGGCTTCGAGGACGCCAACCGCCTCAATGGCTGGACCTGTACGGCCGGCACGCCGGAGACCGGCACGGTCCACTCCGGCACCGGCGCGCTGCGCTCCACCCCGGCCGGCGGCGACACCGGCGAATGCACCCAGACGGTCGCCGTCAAGCCGTCCTCGACCTACACCCTGAGCAGCTGGGTCCAGGGCTCGTACGTCTACCTCGGCGCCCGCGGCACCGGCGGCACCGACCCGAGCACCTGGACGCCCGGCGGCAGCGCCTGGTCCAAGCTCAGCACCACCTTCACCACCGGGGCGAGCACCACCAGCGTCACCGTCTACCTGCACGGCTGGTACGGGCAGCCGGCCTTCCTGGCCGACGACGTCTCGCTGCTCGGCCCGGGTGACCCCAAGCCCTCCCCGACCGCGACCACGCCGACCCCGACCGACCCCGGCAGCCCGTCGCCCACCGACACCACCACGCCCTCCCCCACCGCCACCACGCCCCGGCCGCCGTCCAAGCACCTGCTGACCGGCTACTGGCAGAACTTCGACAACGGCGCGACCGTGCAGCGGATCAGCGACGTCCCGGCCGCGTACGACATCATCGCGGTCTCCTTCGCCGACGCCACCTCCACGCCCGGGGGCCTGAGCTTCACCCTGGACCCGACGCTCTCCTCCCGGCTCGGCGGCTACACCGACGCCCAGTTCAAGGCCGACATCGCGGCCAAGAAGGCGGCCGGCAAGAAGGTGATCCTCTCGGTCGGCGGCGAGAAGGGCTCCGTCTCGGTCAGCAGCGCCTCCGCGGCCACCACCTTCGCCAACAGCGCCTGGTCCCTGATGCAGACCTACGGCTTCGACGGCGTCGACATCGACCTGGAGAACGGCATCAACTCCACCTACATGGGCCAGGCGCTGCACACCCTGGCGGCCAGGGCGGGCTCCGGCTTCACGCTCACCATGGCGCCGCAGACCATCGACATGCAGTCCACCGGCATGGAGTACTTCAAGCTGGCGCTGAACGTGAAGGACATCCTCACCATCGTCAACATGCAGTACTACAACTCCGGCGCCATGCTGGGCTGCGACGGCCAGGTCTACTCCCAGGGCACCGTCAACTTCCTCACCGGGCTGGCCTGCATCCAGCTCAAGGGCGGGCTGCGGCCCGACCAGGTGGGCCTCGGTGTCCCAGCCTCCACCAGTGCGGCCGGCGGCGGCTACGTCAGCCCGAGCGTGGTCAACAACGCGCTGGACTGCCTGGCCGCCGGCACCAACTGCGGCAGCTTCAAGCCCGACACCAAGTGGCCCGGGATCGGCGGGGCGATGACCTGGTCGACCAACTGGGACGCCAAGGCGGGCGGCGGCATCGCCTCCACCGTCGGCTCCCACCTGCACGCGATGCCGTAACCGGCGAACGCGGGGCCGTGGGCCCGGGCGGGGGTCAGACCCCCCCCCGGGCCTCCGGCACGGCCGCCGGCGCGCCGCCGTGCCGGCGGCGCAGCTCGGCGGTGATCTCCGCGAGCTCGCCCTCCGGCAGCAGCGGCAGCATCATCGCCACGCCCTGCAGCAGACCGCCGAGCAGGAAGGTGGTGTCGGGGGTGGTGGCGACCAGGCCGCGGACCTCGGCCACCTCGCCGGCCGCGACCGCCTCGATCAGCCGGGCCGCGTCCACGCCCTCCTCGTCGACGTGGACGGCGCCGGTGTCGCACGGGGCGCGCCGGGCCATCGCCCGCAGCACCCGGTCGCCGACCTCGGGGGCGTAGGCCTTGCGGACCGCCTCGGCGGCGATCCAGGTGAGCAGCGTGGTCACCTCGCGCTCGACGTGCTCCTCGAACAGCCGGTCCAACGCGTGGTCGAACGCGAGCTGGTTGCCGTGCCGGAAGGCGAGTAGCAGCGTCGCCGCCCGCCCCTTGGCCTCCTCGACCACCTCGGCAGGCAGTTCGTCGGCCAGCTCCTCGGTCACCATCACGCCCATGCCCTCCCGTCGCTCCTCGCCGTCCGAAACTCGAAGCACACCGTACACAGTCGACCTGGAAACTTCCGCGAGCGCGCGCGGGCAAGACCGGAATGAATTCGGGCGGAATAGGTCCTCACCCGGTCCGGGATGAATATTCGCCGGAAGGGAGCAACGGATTGGGCTATTGGGCCGCACGATTTTCCGACCTTCAGGAAAAACGGCGGAGCCGCACCCCGCGTCGGCGGGATGCGGCTCCGGGGAACCGTCGGCGCGTCAGCCCTGCGGCAGCGCCGCGAGCTGGGCGGTGATCCGGGCGATGTCGGCCTCGGCGGCCTCCTGACGGGTCCGGATCTTGGCGACCACGTCGTCCGGCGCCTTGGCCAGGAAGGCCTCGTTGCCGAGCTTGGCGCCGCACTGCGTCTTCTCCTTCTCGGCCGCCGCGAGGTCCTTGGCGAGGCGCTTGCGCTCCGCCGCGACGTCGATGGTGCCGGACAGGTCCAGCGCCACGGTCGCGCCGGCGACCGGCAGCGAGGCGGTGGCCGCGAAGCCCTCCTCGGGCACGGTCAGCCGCAGCAGCGAGCGGATCGCGTCCTCGTGGACGGCGAGCACGGTGCCCGCCAGCTCCAGGCGCGCCGGGACCTTCTGGGCCGGCTGCAGGCCCTGGTCCGAGCGGAACCGGCGGACCTCGGTGACCACCTGCTGCAGCGTGGCGACCTCGGCCTCGGCCTCGGCGTCCCGGAAGCCGGCGTCCTTCGGCCAGTCGGCGACGACCACCGACTCGGCACCGGTCAGCGTCGTCCAGAGCGCCTCGGTGACGAACGGCACGACCGGGTGGAGCAGGCGCAGGGTGACGTCCAGGACCTCGCCCAGCACCCGGCGGGAGGCCTCGGCCGGCGCGCCGCCCTTGGCCAGGGTGGTCTTGGAAAGCTCGACGTACCAGTCGAACACCTCGTCCCACGCGAAGTGGTAGAGGGCGTCCGAGGCCTTGGCGAACTCGTAGTCCTCGTACAGCGCGTCGACCTCGGCCACGGTCGCGTTCAGCCGCGACAGGATCCAGCGGTCCACCGCGGTCAGCTGCTCCGGGCCGGGCAGCGGGCCGTCCACGGTCGCGCCGTTCATCAGCGCGAACCGGGTGGCGTTCCAGATCTTGTTGCAGAAGTTCCGCGCGCCCTTGACCCAGTCCTCGCCGATCGGCACGTCGGCGCCCGGGTTGGCGCCGCGGGCCAGGGTGAAGCGGACGGCGTCGGCGCCGTAGGCGTCCATCCAGTCCAGCGGGTCGACGGCGGTGCCGGAGGACTTCGACATCTTCTTGCCGAACTCGTCACGGACCAGGCCGGTCAGGGCGACCGTCTTGAACGGCACCTGGCCGTCCATCGCGTACAGGCCGAACATCATCATCCGGGCGACCCAGAAGAAGATGATGTCGTGGCCGGTGACCAGGACGTCGGTCGGGTAGAACTTCTCCAGGTCCGGGGTCTTCTCCGGCCAGCCCAGCGTGGAGAACGGCCACAGGCCGGAGGAGAACCAGGTGTCCAGGACGTCCGGGTCCTGGTGCCAGCCCTCGCCCGTCGGCGGCTGCTCGTCCGGTCCGACGCAGACGACCTCGCCGTCCGGGCCGTACCAGACCGGGATCCGGTGGCCCCACCACAGCTGGCGCGAGATGCACCAGTCGTACATGTTGTCGACCCAGTCGAAGTAGCGGCGCTCCAGCTCCTTCGGGTGGATCTCCACCTTGCCGTCGCGGACCGCGTCGCCGGCCGCCTTGGCCAGCGGCTCGACCTTGACCCACCACTGCAGCGACAGCCGCGGCTCGACCACCGTGTGGCAGCGCGAGCAGTGGCCGACGGCGTGCATGTACGGGCGCTTCTCGGCGACGATCCGGCCCTGCTCGCGCAGCGCGCCGACGACGGCCGAGCGGGCCTCCAGCCGGTCCAGGCCCAGGAACGGGCCGTGCACGGTGATCGCGCCGCGCTCGTCCATGACGCTCAGGTTCGGCAGGTCGTGGCGCTGGCCGATGGCGAAGTCGTTGGGGTCGTGCGCCGGGGTCACCTTGACGGCGCCGGTGCCGAACTCCGGGTCGACGTGCTCGTCCGCGACGACCGGGATCTCGCGGTCGGTCAGCGGCAGCTTGATGGTCCGGCCGACCAGGTGCCGGTAGCGCTCGTCCTCCGGGTGGACGGCCACCGCGGTGTCGCCCAGCATCGTCTCGGCCCGGGTGGTGGCGACGACGATCGAGTCCTCGCCGTCCCCGTAGCGGATCGAGACCAGCTCGCCGGGGACGTCCTCGTGCTCCACCTCGATGTCGGACAGCGCGGTGAGGCAGCGCGGACACCAGTTGATGATGCGCTCGGCGCGGTAGATCAGGCCGTCGTCGAAGAGCCGCTTGAAGATCGTCTGGACGGCCTGCGACAGGCCCTCGTCCATGGTGAAGCGCTCGCGCGACCAGTCGACGCCGTCGCCGAGGCGGCGCATCTGACCCAGGATCTTGCCGCCGTAGTTCGCCTTCCACTCCCAGACCTTCTCGACGAAGGCCTCGCGGCCCAGGTCGTGGCGGGACAGGCCGGACTCGGCGAGCTGCTGCTCGACCTTGTTCTGGGTGGCGATGCCGGCGTGGTCCATGCCGGGCAGCCAGAGCGCCTCGAAGCCCTGCATGCGCTTGCGGCGGGTCAGCGCGTCCATCAGCGTGTGCTGGAAGGCGTGGCCCAGGTGCAGCGCACCGGTGACGTTCGGCGGCGGGATGACGATGGTGTACGGGGGCTTGTCGCTCTTGGCGTCGGCGGTGAAGTAACCGCGCTCTACCCAGCGCTCGTACAGCTCGCCCTCTACCTCCGCCGGGGCGAAGGTCGTCGGGAGGGTGGCTGCGTCGTCCCCGGCGTGCGTGCTCACGGGGCGCTGGTTCGTGGTGTCGGTCACGACGGACAGTTTACGTAACCCGGGAACCGGGTCACGAACGGCTTTCACCCCCCGGACACCGGAGCCCGGCACCGGAGCGGACCGGCACCGCCCCCGGGGGGTATTCCCCGACCGGGTGACGGACCGGTGCGATAACGTGCCGGACATTCGTCCGAGCCTTCGTACAAGCCCGGCACCACCGTCCCAGGAAGGGCCTCCGTGACCGAGCAGAACCCCTACGGCGCCCCGCCGCCGCCCGGCGGCCAGCCCCCGTACGGCGGGCAGCCCTACGGCGGGCAGCCCTACCCCGGCCCGCCCGCGCCGCCGCAGACCCCGCCGCCCTACGGCGCCGTCCCGCCGCAGCCCGGCCCGCCCGGCCCGCCCGGTGCGCCGGGCCAGCCGCTGCCACCCGGCTACGCCCCGTACGGCGCGTTCCCCGCGCCGGCTCCGCCGCGCCGCTCCCGGCGCACCCTCGGCATCCTCGTCGGCGTCTTCGTGCTCGTGCTGGCCCTCATCGGCGGCGCGGTCGCGTACTTCGTCTTCGACGTCACCTCCAACGCCGGGACCCAGAAGATCGTCCTGCCGGCCGGCTTCAACGGCCTCACCAAGGACGAGAACAACGCGGTCGCCCGGCAGATGGAGGAGGGCATCACCACCGAGCTCGGCAAGGGCGACGGCTCCTGGAACCCGACCGGCGTCAGCGCCGTCTACCAGGACTCCGCCGAGGACCCCAAGCTCGTGGTGCTCGGCGCCTACGGCAAGGTGCTCGCCCCGAAGACCGAGCTCAACGCCATGTTCAAGGGGCTCCAGTCGGACGGCACCACGGTCAGCGACCGGCACGCCGTCGACCCGGGCCCCAAGGGCGGCAGCATGGACTGCGGCGTGGCCTCCCAGGACGGCACCGACCTGGGCGTCTGCGCCTGGGCCGACTCCAGCAGCCTGGTCCTGGCGATGGCCCCGCCGTCGGAGGAGGGCGGCCGCCCCGACCTCGACAAGCTCGCCGCGGACACCCGCGCCCTGCGCGCCGCCGCCGAGGTCCCGAAGTAGGCCCGCACACGCCCGAGGGCCCCGGCACCGCCCGTGGAGGCGGTACCGGGGCCCTCGTCGTTTCCGGGCGGGACCCGTCGGGCGTCAGGCGCTCTTCTCGCGCCGCTCCCGCTTGATCATGTCGCGCGGCACCAGGGTCGGGATGGCGTGCTTGGAGACGACGTCCCCGGTCACCACCACGCGGGCGACGTCCTGGCGCGAGGGCACCTCGTACATCACGGACATCAGCACCTCCTCCATGATGGCCCGCAAGCCGCGCGCGCCGGTGCCGCGCAGGATCGCCTGGTCGGCGATCGCCTCCAGCGCGTCCCGGGAGAACTCCAGCTCCACGCCGTCCAGTTCGAAGAGCTTGCGGTACTGCTTGACCAGCGCGTTCTTCGGCTCGGTGAGGATCTGCAGCAGCGCCTCGCGGTCCAGGTTGTGCACGCTGGTGATCACCGGGAGGCGGCCGATGAACTCCGGGATCATGCCGAACTTGACCAGGTCCTCCGGCATCACCTGACGGAAGTGGTCGCTGGCGTCCAGCTCCCGCTTGGAACGGATGTTCGCGCCGAAGCCGATGCCCTTGGCACCCGCCCGGCCCTCGATGATCCGCTCCAGGCCGGCGAAGGCGCCGCCCACGATGAACAGCACGTTGGTGGTGTCGATCTGGATGAACTCCTGGTGCGGGTGCTTGCGCCCGCCCTGCGGCGGCACCGAGGCGGTGGTGCCCTCCAGGATCTTCAGCAGCGCCTGCTGCACGCCCTCGCCGGAGACATCGCGGGTGATCGACGGGTTCTCGCTCTTGCGCGCGACCTTGTCGATCTCGTCGATGTAGATGATCCCGGTCTCGGCCTTCTTGACGTCGTAGTCGGCCGCCTGGATCAGCTTGAGCAGGATGTTCTCGACGTCCTCGCCGACGTAGCCGGCCTCGGTGAGCGCGGTGGCGTCGGCGATCGCGAACGGCACGTTCAGCATCCGGGCCAGGGTCTGCGCCAGCAGCGTCTTGCCGGAGCCGGTCGGGCCGAGCAGCAGGATGTTGGACTTCGCCAGCTCGATGGCGTCCTCGCGGCCGTTGCCGCCGCTGCGGCCGGCCTCACCGGCCTGGACCCGCTTGTAGTGGTTGTAGACGGCCACCGACAGGGCCTTCTTGGCGAGGTCCTGGCCGACCACGTACTGGTCCAGGAACTCGTAGATCTCGCGGGGCTTCGGGAGCTCCTCGAAGCGCACCTCGGAGGTCTCGGCGAGCTCCTCCTCGATGATCTCGTTGCACAGGTCGATGCACTCGTCGCAGATGTACACGCCTGGGCCGGCGATCAGCTTCTTCACCTGCTTCTGCGACTTGCCGCAGAACGAGCACTTGAGCAGGTCGCCACCGTCTCCGATGCGTGCCACGAGGTGCTTCCCCTTCGCCAGGGGCCCCGCGGAAGTTCCGGGGCCTGGTGCTGTGGACCGTCGACGCCGACGGCGATCGGTCTCGCTATCCGACGGTACTCTGCCGAGCCGCCGATTCCGCCCTCTTCGCCGGGTCTGCCCTACGCCCTGGGCGAATTGATACCGAACAGATGCCGTCGGAGCAGCCGCCGGTGCGCCGGGGGCGGGGGGGGGGGGGGGGGGGGGGGGCCCCCCCCCCCGCGCGGCGCCCCCCGCCCCCGGCCCCCTCCCGCCCGCGAGGACGGGCCGGGAGGGAGTGCCGGCCTCAGGAGGTCAGCGAGGCCTTGCGGGTCGAGATCACCAGGTCGACCAGACCGTACTCGACGGCCTCCTCGGCCGTGAGGATCTTGTCGCGCTCGATGTCGTCGCGGACCTGCTCGACCGACTTGTTGGAGTGCTTGGACAGCATCTCCTCCAGCTGCTCGCGCATCCGGAAGATCTCCTTGGCCTGGATCTCCAGGTCGGAGACCTGGCCGCGGCCGGTCTCGGTGTACGGCTGGTGGATCAGGATGCGGGCGTTCGGCAGCGCCATCCGCTTGCCGGGGGTGCCGGCCGCCAGCAGCACGGCCGCCGCCGAGGCCGCCTGGCCCATGCAGACGGTGGTGATGTCCGGCTTGACGTACTGCATGGTGTCGTAGATGGCCGTCAGGGCCGTGAACGAGCCGCCGGGCGAGTTGATGTACATCTGGATCTCGCGGTCCGGGTCCATCGACTCCAGGCACAGCAGCTGCGCCATGATGTCGTTCGCGGAGACGTCGTCCACCTGCGAGCCGAGGAAGATGATGCGCTCCTCGAACAGCTTGGCGTACGGGTCGTACTCACGGATGCCCTGCGAGGTGCGCTCGACGAAGCGCGGGACGATGTAGCGGCCCTCGGCCCGCATGTCCTCGACGCGGGCCTTGGCGGCCGACAGGCTGGGGATGTTCATGGGTGTTCTGGTCCTCCGGAGCGTTGTGGCTGTGGTCTCGTGGGCCCGGGCCGGGGCTCAGGCGCCGGTGCCGCCGCCGCCGGGGACGTCCGCGGCGCTGTGCATGATCGCGTCGATCAGGCCGTAGTCCAGGGCCTCCTCCGGCGTGAACCAGCGGTCGCGGTCGGAGTCCTGGGTGATCTGCTCGAAGGACTGGCCGCTGTGGAACGCGATCAGCTCGGACATCCGCTTCTTGGTGCGCAGCAGCTGCTCGGCCTGGATGCGGATGTCGGTGGCCGAGCCGCCGAGGCCGGCGGAGGGCTGGTGCATGAGGATGTTGGCGTTCGGGAGCGAGAAGCGCTTGCCCTTGGCACCGGCGGTCAGCAGGAACTGGCCCATCGAGGCCGCCATGCCCATCGCGATCGTGACGACGTCGTTCTTGATGTACTGCATGGTGTCGTAGATCGCCATGCCGGCCGAGATCGAGCCGCCCGGGGAGTTGATGTAGAGGAAGATGTCCTTGTCCGGGTCCGCGGCCAGCAGCAGCAGCTGGGCGGTGATCTTGTTCGCGATGTCGTCGTCGACCTGCTGGCCGAGGAAGATGATCCGCTCGTTGAGCAGCCGGTTGTAGACCTGGTCGCCGAGGCCGCCCAGCACGTCACCAGCGGCGGCGTGCGGCGCCATCGGGCCGGGCATCTGCATCTGCGGGTACGTCACTTAGCCACCTGCTCAGTCGATTTGGACGGTCGCTCCACGGCCGTCACGATGTCGCACAGCTTCCGGGTATCACGTCGTGATTGTTGCTGTCCATGGACCCTAACGCGCAGGCCCGGCCGCTGAATCCCTCACGCAGAACTGTTCGCTGTGAGCGCAGGGTTCGCGGCCCCGGCGGGCCTGGCCCCGGGAACGGCGCGGGCCCGGACGCCGTACGGCGTCCGGGCCCGCGCTCATGCCTCGGGCGAGCGAGGCGACCGCGGCGGTCAGGCCTCGGTCTTCTCCTCGGCCTCGGCCTCGGCGGCCGGGGCCTCGACGGTCTCGGCCGACTCGTCGGCCTCGTCGTCGTCGAAGTTGATCTCGTTGCCCTCGGTGTCGACGACCTTGGCGGCCTCGACCACGGTGGCCAGCGCCTTGCCGCGGGCGACCTCGCCGACCAGCAGCGGCACCTGGCCACCCTGGACGACCTGCTGGGCGAACTGGTCCGGGGTCAGGCCCGAACCGGCGGCACGGCGGATGAGGTGCTCGGTCAGCTCCTCCTGGGAGACGTTGAGCTCCTCGTCGGCGACGATCTGGTCCAGGACGAACTGGGTCTTGATGCCCTTCTTCGCCTGCTCCTCGGTCTCCGCGAGGTACTCCTCCTCCGACTTGCCCTGGGTCTCCAGGTAGCTCGCCAGGTTGAGGCCCATCGGCTCCAGCTGGTGGTGCTCGAGGTTGTGCTTGCGGGTCTCGATCTCGTCCTTGAGGAGCTTCTCCGGGAACTCGATCTCGACCAGGCCGAGCAGCGCGTCCAGCACCTTCTCCTGGGCCTGGGTGGCCTGGTCGTACTCCTTCATGCGCTCCAGGCGCTTGCGGGAGTCGGCCTTCAGGTCCTCCAGGGTGTCGAACTCGCTGGCCAGCTGGGCGAACTCGTCGTCCAGCTCGGGCAGCTCCTTCTCCTGGACGGCGGTGACCTTGACGGTGACCTCGGAGGACTTGCCGGCCTGGGTGCCACCCTTGAGCTCGGTGGTGAAGGTGGCGGTGCCACCGGCCTCCAGGCCGACGACGGCCTCGTCGATGCCGTCGATCAGACGGCCCGAGCCGATCTCGTAGCTGACGCCGGCGGCGGTGCCGTCCTCCGGCACCTCGCCGTCGACCTTGGCCTCGAGGTCGACGACCACGATGTCGCCGGCGGCGGCGGCGCGCTCGACGTCCTTGACCGAGGAGAAGCGCTCGCGCAGCTGCTCCAGGGACTTGGCGATGTCCTCGTCGGAGACCGCGATCGGGTCGACGGTGACCTCGATGGTCGAGAAGTCCGGAAGGGTGATCTCCGGGCGGACGTCGACCTCGGCGGTGAACTTCAGGTCACCGCCGTCGGCGATCTTCTCGACACCCTCGATGTTGGTGATGTCGGGCTGGCCGAGGACCTCGATCTTGCCCTCGTCGACGGCCTGCGTGTAGAAGCGCGGCAGGGCGTCGTTGACGGCCTCCTCCAGCACGGCACCACGGCCGAAGCGCTGGTCGATGACCCGGTTCGGGATCTTGCCCTTGCGGAAGCCCGGGACCGAGACCTGCTGGTTGATCTTCTTGTACGCCGCGTCGAGGCTGGGCTTGAGCTCCTCGAAGGGCACCTCGACGGTGAGTCGAACCCGGGTCGGGTTCAGAGTCTCGACGGCGCTCTTCACGGTTAGGTCTCCTATGGGCTTGCGGTCAGGTTGCCTGCGCCCTCCCCGGACGCCGGCCTGGGCCGGTTTCCAGCGGGTCGGGCGAGACGGGCGATGGGCGGTTGGAGCTGCATCTCCCGTGGGGGGTGGACGGTGAGCGTGACTCCTCGCCCTCGTGCGGTTGACCTGGGTGGACGCCACAGGGACTACCGCCAGCGCCCCATCCTACCGGTACCACGAAAGGCGGACGCCAGGACGCCGCCGTCCGGGCCCGTTCAGGCCCTCCCGGCGGCCTTCCGGGCCGGTCCGGACGGGCCCTCGGCGGCGGAGCCGGACGGCACCGCGCCCTCCGTCCCGGCCGCGGCGTCCCCGGGCCCGGTACCCCCGGAAACCGGGCCCGGGCGCATGGTCGCGGCGGCGTCGGCATCCCGCACCCGCAGCGCGATCACGGCCGCGAGCAGTGCCAGCCCGGCCGCGGTCAGGAAGGCGGCGCGGTAGGCCGTGAGGTTCGCCACGGGCGTACCCGAGGCGTCCGCGGCGAACGGTCCGACGGCGGTCAGCACGGTGCCCAGCACGGCCACGCCGAGCGCCGAGCCGAGCTGGCGCTGGGCGTTGTAGAGGGTGGAGGCGGCGCCGGTGGAGGCCACCGGGATCGTCGCGAAGGCCGCGGTCTGGCTCGGCATGAAGACGTGCGCCATGGCGAACCCGCAGACGAAGAGCAGCGCGCGCACCGCCCACAGGTTGCTGTCCGGCCCGATCGTGGCCATCACCGCCAGTGCGGCGGCCACCACGGTGGCGCCCGCGGCGAGCAGCCGGCGCGGGCCGAACCTCGGGTAGAGCCGGCCCGCGATCTGCGAGGCGAGCATCACGCCGAGCGCCTCGGGGAAGATCATCAGACCGCTGTGCAGGGCGTCCATGCCGAGGGCGTCCTGCATCAGCAGCGGGAACAGGTAGAGCATGCCGAGGAAGGCCGCGCCGGAGAAGAGCGAGAGCAGATTGGTGGTGCGGAAGATCCGGTCCCGGAAGAGCCGCAGGTCGAGCATCGGCTCGGGGCGGCGCAGCTCGACGGCGACCAGCGCGGCGAGGGCGAGCACGCCGCCGAGCGCCGCGGCGAGGATCCGCGCGCTCCCCCATCCCTCGGACGCGCCCTCGGAGAGCGCGTACATCGCCGCGCCGAAGCCCGCCGCGGAGAGCAGGAAGCCGGCCGCGTCGAAGCGCCCGGCGCGCTCGGCGCGGTAGTCCGGCAGGAAGAGCAGGCCGAAGACCAGCGCGGCGAGGCCGACCGGCAGGTTGACGATGAAGACCCAGTGCCAGGACCAGCCGTCCACCAGCCAGCCGCCGAGCACCGGCCCGGCGGCCGGGGCGACCGCGGTGGGCAGCATCAGCACCCGGGTCGCCCGCATCCGCTCCTCCTGCGGGAAGGCGTGGAAGAGCATGGTCATCCCGACCGGGGTGAGCAGACCGCCGGCCGCGCCCTGGAGGATCCGGGCGAGAGTGAGGGCGGTCAGCGAGCCGGCCACCCCGCACAGCAGCGAGGCGAGGGTGAACAGGGCGAGCGAGGCCAGGAACACCCGGCGGGTGCCGAGGCGGTCGCCGAGCCAGCCGGAGAGCGGCACGAAGACCGCCAGGCTGACCAGGTAGCCGACGTTGATCACGCCGACCCCGGCGGGGTCGGTGCCGAAGTCGCGGCCGATCGCGGGCAGTGCCACGTTGACGATCGTGGTGTCCATGATCGACATGAACAGCGCGGCGACGAAGACGACGCCGACCGCGGCCTTGGGGTTCATCCGCGGCCGACGCGGTGCTCGCGCCGGGCTCGTCGCACTCATCGGGGCTCCAGGTTCGGTGAAAAATCAACTACCCACCATGCCGGACCGGCCCCGGAAACGACAACAGGGCCCCGCCCTGGGCGAGACCCTGCGCACGGTCGGGGTGACCGGATTCGAACCGACGGCCTTCCGCTCCCAAAGCGGACGCGCTACCAAACTGCGCCACACCCCGTGGTGCCGAGAGGAAGCGTACACGCCGGGCCCTGCCGGATCGGCGAGATATTCCGAGGCCCTCACCGGGAACGGGTGTGCACGCAGCCGACCGGACCAGGTACGCTGTTCCCGACCTTCCGTCCGGTGACGGCCGGGGGATCGCGCGGGCGTAGCTCAATGGTAGAGCCCTAGTCTTCCAAACTAGTCACGCGAGTTCGATTCTCGTCGCCCGCTCCGCAGGACGAACGGCCCCGGAGGATGCATCGCATCCCCGGGGCCGTTCGCGTTCCCGACGGCGGGTCAGCCGGCCCCGCGGCCACAGGTCCCGCGGCCACAGGCCCCGCAGTCACAGGCCCAGCCGGGCGGCCCGGGCCGCGGCCCGCTCCAGCAGCCGGTGGACGTCGGCCTGCCGGGTGGCGGGCCGGTCGTTGAACTCGTCCGGGGAGCGCACCGGGCGGCCGGTGGCGTGCAGCACCTCCATCAGCTGGACCCGGGCGGTGCGCACGGTGGCCGGGGTGCCGAACCCGTGGGCGAGCACCGCCGCCTGGGCGCCGAGCAGGCAGACCCGGCCGGCCGCGTCCCACATCGCCCCCTGCAGCCAGCCGTGCGCGGCGATGTAACGGGAGGCCAGGCCGAGGTGCTCGGCGGCGGTGACCGGGGCGGGGCGGGCGGGGCGGCGCAGCGCCCGGTCGAGCAGGGTGGCCCGGGGCAGCGGGTGGCCGGCGTGCCAGGGCTGCGCAACCGAGCCGTAGCGGCAGACGGGGTGGGGCGCCGGGGTGCGCGCGGGCGCGGGCAGCGAGGCCAGGTACGCCTCGATCTCGGCGACCAGCCCGGAGGCGTCCGGGGTGAGCAGCAGGGCGGTCACCGGGACGGGCGGCAGGACGGTGCGGGGCATGCGGGCTCTCCAGGCAGCGGTGGTGGTGTTCGCTACCCAAAATGGTGCATTCCCGTCATTTCGGCGACCGGAGCGCCACGCCCGCCCCACCCGGCCCGAACGGTTTCCCGGGGGGCCTCCGGGCCGATAGCCTCGGCGGCGTTCGAGAGCAGTTCGAGAACAGTTCGATGGCCGATGGCGTTCGAGTCGATTCGAAGCCGTGAGCGGAGGAGTCCCCGTGCGCCCGCAGGACCGACTGGCCGTCATTCAGCGCTGCGTGGTCCGGGAGATGGCGCGGTTCGGACAGGAGTTCACCGTCGACGGCGAGGTGGTGCGCGGTCCGGGGACGGTCGCGGTGGCCGTCCGGGAGCACCCCGGCGGCGAGGGCGCCGGGCACGTGGACCTCGGCTGGGCGCTGGAGCTCGGCCGGGCGGACGCGCCGGTGGTGTGGGACTGCACGGCCGGCCTCGGCAAGACCGAGGAGGAGAAGCTCGACAACGCGGTGCGGATGTGGGCGACCACCACGGCGGCCGCGCTGGTCGAGCCGGCCGGGGGCGGCGGTGCGCACGCCGACCACGCCGACCACCCCGAACTGCCCGGCTGGCACGCCGTCCAGGGGCCGGCGGCGGTCTTCGGGTTCGGCAACGATCGGCTGGCGGCCTGGCTGGCCGGGAACCGGGTGGTGCCGGCGCTGGCGCCCTCGCTGCTGCCGGTACTGACCGGGACGGGCGAGCGGCGCCCGCACGGGGTGAAGCTGTTCCTCGGCGGGCGGTCGGGGGACGACGTGGCCGAGGTCAGGGTCGACGGCGAGGTGAACGAGGCCGCGTCGGCGGCGCTGCGCGCGCTGGACTGGCCGCGCGGCGAGCGGCTGTGCTGGGCACGGCTGTTCGTCCTGCTGACGGCGCACGAGGAGCCGTCCGCGCCGGTGACCGCACCGGCCGGCGCCGGCGGGGTCGTGGCGGCCCGGCCGGCGGCCGTGGCGGCGGCGCGCCCGCGGGGCCTGTTCGCCCGGTGGCGGCAGGCGAGGCGCGCCGACCGGTGACGGGGCGCCGGCCGCGGTGGGCCGGCGGTCCGGGGGTCAGCTGGCGATGTTCGAGATGGACTTGGCGATCTGGCTCAGGAAGTCCTGGATCGGCTTGGCGGCCGTGCTCTGGTTGAGCATGAAGCCGAACAGGGCGGCCAGGATGAAGTGCCCGACCTTGAGCTGCTTCTGGCGGATGAAGATGAAGCAGATGATGCCGAACAGGACCAGCGCGGAGACGGAGAGTGCCACCCGGACTCACTTCCTCGTTTCATAGCGGGGCGCCACCGGCTGACGACCCCTGTGAAGCCGGACCCCGGCCTGTCCGACGGTCCCGAGGCGGAACGGCAGATCGTCCGGCACGTCGAGGCCGGAGGGGTGGCCGCCCGCTACGACCGCACGGTGTTCGTCGTGCCGCATGTGACGCCCCCCATCCCCCGAATCCTGAACAGTCCCGCCCGGACTCAGTGTGGTCGACCGTGCCGATTGCGTAAAGGTCTGACAGTCGGTCGAACGCCGATATCCTGCGATGCGAGACGAGTTTCCGCCGACCGAGACGATAGCCGAGACATCCTGACGAATCCTCGGCGGGGCGCCGCTGAGCGGCCGGGAAACGTTCGGCGGGCCGGACCGGAACCGGCAGGTCCGCTCTGCTTCCGGGGTACCGGAATTGGCTGAAGATCAGCTCCGGGGCTTGACAGCAGCTGCCGTCGGCACGTGCCGCCGCCGAGGGGCCGCGGGAGGCCCGTCGTGCGGGGCGCCACCAGCCGGTTCCGCACCGCGCCGGGCCCGTTGCGCACGGCTCAGTCGCGCCAGAACAGCAGGACCGCGCGGTCGTCGTTGATGTCCCTGGCAACCGTCTCGATCAGCCGGGAGGCCGCGCCGCCGCCGGGGCCGGCGCCCGGCACCAGCCGGTCCGCCTCGCCCATCAGCCGGTCCATGCCCTCCGAGAGGTCCCGGCCGGGCGCCTCGACCATGCCGTCGGTGCACAGCAGCAGGACGTCGCCGCGGTTCAGCCGCCCCCGCACGCCCTCGAACTTGGCGCCGTCGTAGATGCCGAGCGCCGGGCCCTCCAGCGCCTCCTTGACCTCCCAGCGGCCGGCGCCCGCCAGCCGCTGCATGCCGGGCAGGTGCCCGGCCGAGAGCAGCTCGTACTCGCCGGTGTCCAGGTCGAGCACCAGGTGCACGGCGGTCGCGAAGCCCTCCTCCCAGGACTGCCGCAGCAGGTAGCCGTTGGCGGCCGGCAGGAAGTCGTGCGCGGGCAGCGAGCCCAGCAGGCCGCCGAACGCGCCGGAGAGCAGCAGCGCCCGCGAGCCGGCGTCCATGCCCTTGCCGGAGACGTCCGCGAGGACCACCTCCAGCACCCGACGGCCGGGGCCGGTGCGGTCGGCGACCACGAAGTCGCCCGAGAAGGACTGCCCGCCGGCCGGGCGCAGCGCCATGTCGGCGTGCCAGCCGTCCGGCAGCCGGGGCACCCGGCTCTGCACCCGCAGCCGCTCGCGCAGGTCGAAGAGCATCGTCGAGCCGCCCCACCAGGGCACGCCGACCCGGCTGCGGAACTGGGCCAGCAGCAGGCCGCCGACCCCGGCGGCGCCGACCACCAGGGCGGCGCCCGGGGTGACCCCGTAGGTGTAGGCCTCCGGGTGGTCGCTGGCCACCCGCTGGCCGGTGTGGATGACCGACTCGGCGGACAGGCCGAGCGCGGCCAGCGCGTACAGCACCACCAGCGAGCCGGGGCGCAGCAGCAGGGCCGCCGCCAGGATCGGCAGGACCAGCGCGGTCGGCGGGGCCCAGGCGGGCCACCAGACGTTGAGCAGGATCAGCAGCGGGACCAGCAGGGCGAGCGCGCAGAGCACCGGCCAGTCGGCGGCGCCGCCGCGGAACCAGTCGACCGCGGCGGTGCGCAGCCTTCGGCGGACCCGGCGGAGCCTCTTGCGCAACCGGGCCGTCACGGGGTCGGACGCCGGAGCGGCGCCGGGCCTCGTCGCAGTCGTCTGGGGCGGTGTGCCCGGCGCTCTGCCAGCCATGGGGACCGACCATATCCAGCGGTCGCGGTCGGCGTCGACGGCCAGGGTGGGTGCGGTGGTGCGGTGGCGCGGGCGCGTCAGCGGGTTTCGGCCGATTGCGGCGGGCGGCGTCCGGGGTGTCAGGAGGCGTGCGGGCGCGGGGCGTACGAACCGACCGGACGGCGCACGCCCCGTCGCGCGGGCGGTCGGGCGCGGCGTGCGCCGGGGTGCGCGCTGTGGCCGATCACACAGCGATCGCACAGCCGCCGTCCAGTTGCCTCCCAGCCGCCGTCCAGCCGGTTCCGGCCCCCGCGCGGGGGCCGGGGAACGCGGCGGGCGGGGGGGCCCGCGCGGGGGGGGCGGGCGGCGCGGCGGGGCGGGGGGGGGCGGGGGGGGCGGCG
>NZ_JBEXJT010000045.1:0-72525 GCF_040609255.1 Kitasatospora sp. NPDC004723
TGGAGCGGATGATGCGGGACGCGAAGATCACGCAGATCTACGAGGGCACCAACCAGATCCAGCGCATCGTGATGGCCCGCAACCTCCCGTAACCCTAACCCCCGCACGCACCCGGGCCGGCCGTCCGCGGCCCGGTCCGGGTGCCGGGGGCCGATGCTATGTTCCGGAGAATGAGCGAGAAGGAAGAGCAGGACCAGCCCATGAACGACGGGCACCCGAAGCCCGCGATGCGCGAGGCGCTGGTAGCCGCCGCCTTCGAGCTCTTCCTGGAGCGCGGTTTCGAGCAGACCACGATCGACGACATCGTCTCGCTGGCCGGGGTCGGCCGGCGCTCCTTCTTCCGCTACTTCCCGGCCAAGGAGGACGTGGTCTTCCCCGACCACGAGCGCGGCCTCGCCGACATGACGGAGTTCCTCGAATCCGGCACCGGCGAGGAGGACCCGGTCCGGCACGCCGGCGACGCCGCCCGGCTCGTCCTGCGGATGTACGCCGAGCAGCCGTCCTTCTCCGTCCAGCGCTACCGGCTCACCCGCAAGGTCCCCGGCCTGCGCGCCTACGAGCTGTCCGTGGTCTGGCGCTACGAGCACACCCTCGCGCACTACCTGCGCGGTCGTTTCGCCGAACGCCCGGACGGGCCGCTGCGGGCCGACGTGGTCGCCGCCGCCGTGGTCGCCGCGCACAACCACGCCCTGCGCACCTGGCTGCGCTCGGGCGGCGAGAGCGACTGGGTGGCCGAGGTGGACCGCGCGATGGCCTTCGTCACCGACACCTGGAGCGACCGGCCCGGCGGCGGTGGCAGCGGTGCGGCCGACGGTGCCGGGCCGGGGGAGCAGGACGACGTCGTGGTCCTGGTCGCCAGCCGCCGGGCGCCGCTGTGGCGGATGGTGCAGGGCATCGAGAGCGCCCTCGGCGAGTCCCGGCAGGTCCAAGGGGACTGACGCGCCCCCAGTCACCCCGACGGCGCAAGCGGCGCGCAGCCGCACGGGCGGTTACGTGCGGGCCCCGCGGGCGCGGGCGAGACTCGGTCGCAGCACGCGGCCGGAGCCGGACCGGCGCGGGAACGCGACGGAGGCGGACGATGCCCGAGCCGAGCGCCGGACCGAGCGGCGGCGACGCCCCCACGACCGGGCCCGCCCCGACGACCGGATCCGCCGAGGCGCCCGGCCCCGCGGAGGCGCCCGCCCCGGCCCTGCGCGAGGTCCTGCTGACCAAGGGCTACCTGGGCCTGCTGCTGATCTCCGCCCTGGTCGGCGTCCCGGTCTCGCTGGCCGCCTTCTGGTTCGTCGGCCTGGAGCACCAACTCCAGCACTGGATCTGGGAGAGCCTGCCGGACGCCCTCGGCCACGACCGCGCGCCCTGGTGGTGGCCGCTGCCCGCGCTGCTGCTGGCCGGCCTGCTGATCGTCCCGGTGATCACCCGGCTGCCCGGCCACGGCGGCCACGTCCCGGTGGACGGCCTGGGCGGGCCGCCGGCCCCGCCGAAGGCCGTGCCCGGCGTCCTCCTCGCCGCCCTCGTCGGTCTGCCGCTCGGTGTGGTGCTCGGTCCGGAGGCACCGCTGATGGCGATGGGCGGCGGGCTGGCGCTGCTCGCCGTCCGCCCGGCCCGGCGGACGGCGCGGCCACAGCTGGTGCCGGTGCTCGGCGCGGCCGGTTCGACGGCGGCGATCTCCACCATCTTCGGCAGCCCGCTGGTGGCCGCCGTGATGATGATCGAGGCGGCCGGCCTGGGCGGGCCGCGGCTCCTGCTGCTGATCATGCCCTGCCTGCTGGCCAGCGGGGTCGGCGCGCTGGTCTTCACCGGCTTCGGCCACTGGACGGGGCTGTCCATCGGTGCGCTCTCGCTGCCCTCGGTGCCGCACAGCGGGGTGCCGGACCCGGGCGACTTCCTGTGGGGCGTGCCGATCGCCGCCGCCGTCACGGTGGTCTGCGTCGCGGCGCAGACGCTGGGCCGGCGGGTGAAGGTGTTCACCACCGGCGACCCGGAGCGCGCCGCGGCGCCTCCGACCGCGCGGCGGACGGGGGTGCGCACCGTGCTGTGCGCCGTCGCGGTCGGTGCCTGCATCTCCGCCTACGCGCTGCTGACCGGCCGTTCGCCGCAGGAGGCGGCGCTCTCCGGCCAGGCGACCCTGGGCACGCTCGCCGCGGACCCGGCGGCCTGGTCGGTGTTCGCGCTGCTGATGCTGACCCTCTGCAAGGCGACGGCCTGGGGTGTCGCGCTGGGCAGTCTGCGCGGTGGGCCGATCTTCCCGGCGGTGCTGATCGGCGCCGCCCTCGGCCTGGCCTGCGGTCCGCTGCCCGGCTTCGGCACCGCGCCGGGGCTGGCCGTCGGACTCGCCGCCGCCAGTACGGCGGTCACCCGCCTGCCGGTCACCAGCACGGTGCTGGCGACCGCCCTGCTGGGGTCCCAGGCGTCCAACCTGCTCCCGTTGTTGCTGGTCACTGCCGTGACGGCGTTTGTCGTCGGCGAGTCGGTCCGCAGTCTCGCCGCACGGTGGACGGGCCGGGCGCCGGCCCCGGCGGCCCCGCCGCGCTGAACCCGCCCACCGGGCAGCCGCGTTCCGCCGGCGGCGGGAGCAGCGCGCTTGCCCGTCGTGTCATGGTCTGGTCGAATGGGCGTCGCAGCGGCCCCGGGGGCGGTGTTCGTCGTGGGGCGAACTGAGCGCACGTCAACTAGACGTCCCTGGTGGCGGGCTGCGAGGGGGCGTTTCATCCGATGATATGATCACGGCGCTTGCCGGGGGGATCGGGCGGGTGTGAGACGGAATCACAAGGGGCGGTTCGGGCGGTGACCCCGGCGCGGACGCCCGCCGGCCCACCCCTGCTTTGACGGTAAATCAGCAGCTGGCCGCCACTCTCCTGAAGAGAGTCCTATGACGCATTCCCTGCAGAACCCCATTCTCTGGGCTCTTCTCGTCGTCCTCCTCGGCGCGATCGCCGTCATTGTCCTCCAGCGCAGGGCGGCAGCGTCGGCGCGAAAGGAGTCCGACGCACTCAGAGCCCACTACGCCGCGTTGGAGAGCGACTTCTCGCAATCCGTCGAGGCGGCTCACGTGCGCGCCGACGAAGAGACCAAAACGGTCCTGAAGTCCGCCATGCGAACCCTTCAGGGCCTTGCCGCCGAACAGCAGCTGGTCATTTCCCGGCTGCAGAACAAGTACGGCGACTCGATCATCCTGGAGGACCTCCTGGAGATCGACCACACGAACTCGCAGTTCGGCCGGCGTGCCCAGTCCATCGCCGTCCTGTGCGACGGATGGCTGGGCCGGCAGCGCGAGGTGGCGTCGATCTACGACGTGGTCCGCAGCGCGCAGGGCCGCATCCGGCATTTCCGGCGGGTCGAGATTCTTTCCCAGGTCAATTACGGAATCACCAGCCGGGCCGTCGAACCGGTGGCGCTGGTGCTCGCCGAACTTCTCGACAATGCTACCAGCTATTCCAGCCCCGACACGATGGTGGAAATCAATATCCGCACCGTGCCGAAGGGCATTTGCATCGTCGTCGACGACGCCGGTATCGGCATGAACGACGAGGAGCGCAGCCGGGCGGACAAGCTGCTGTCGACCGAGCGGGTCTCCGGCGTCTCCTCGCTCGGGAACCCGCCGCAGTTCGGTTTCGCGGTGGCCGGTGTGCTCAGCGAGCGCTTCGGCTTCGAGGCCTCGGTGGATTCCTCCTCCCCCTACGGCGGTGTGCGGGCGGTTCTCCTCCTGCCGCACGAACTCCTCACCGCCATGCCGGAGCACCGGCCGACGGAGGCCGGCCCCGGCGGCGCCGAAACGGCCCGCAACCCGTTCGAGGCCGCGCCGGTCTCGGCCGCGACCGGCCCCGACGGCCTGCCGAAGCGGCGCCGCAAGCGGCCGATGTCCGTCGTACCGGCCGAGCCGGTCGCCGCTGACGCCCAGGGCTTCGGCCAGGGCTTCGGTCAGCCCTTCGGCGCACCGGCCCCCGGGACACCGGTCCGCTCCGGCGCGGAGACGGCGGCGATCATGGGCGCCTTCCAGCGAGGCACCCAGTCCGGCCGGGCGACGAGTCCGGACGCCGCGGAGACGACGAGCAGCCCAACCGCTGCAAGTAGTGAAGGACATGAGTACCCGTGAACAACGACCTGTCATGGATGCTTGACAGTGCCCTGGAGATCCCCGGTGCCCTGCACGCGGTCCTGATATCCGCGGACGGCCTGCTGATGGCCCGGACGAGAGAGATCGGCAAGGACGACGCGGACCGGGTCGCCGCCGGGATGAGCGGAGTGCAGTCGCTGAGCCGTTCGCTCGCCTTCTTCTGCAACGGCTCCCAGCACCAGTGGCGGCAGACCCTGGTGGAGTTCGACGGAGGCTGGGTCTTCCTCATCTCCGCCGGCCAGGGCGCCTACCTCGGCGTCTCGGCCTCCCCGGACGTCGACATGGCGGACATCACCTTCCGGATGCAGCAGCTCGTCGGACAGCTCGGCAAGGCGCTCATGGCGCCCCCGCGCGAGAACCTCGGCGTGCGCCCATGACGAGCCGAGGCGAGCACGCCCCCGACGCTGCCCCGCCCTTGGTGCGACCGTACGTCATCACCAAGGGCCGGGGGCTGCCGGACGACGAGCAGCTCTCCCTGGTCACGCTGGTCACGGCGGCGGGCGACGAGCAGCAGCGCCCCACCCGACGGCTCTCCCCCGAGGAGCAGGGCCTGCTCGAATTATGTGCCGCGGGCTACCTCACGGTGGCCGAGATCGCCGGACACACCCGGCTGCCCCTGGGCGTGGTGAGGATCCTTCTCTCGGCCCTCAGTGAAGGCGGCTACCTTCTCGTGCGGCCGCCCGTCGCGCGTGCCTCCCTGGTGGACACGCGCATCCTTCAGGAGGTGCTGAATGGACTTGAGGCCAAGTTTGGATGAGCGGGCCTACGTCCGCGACGGAGCCAACCAGACCGCCGTGAAGATCCTCGTCGTCGGGCACTTCGCGGTGGGCAAGACCACCTTCATCGGCTCGATCTCCGAGATCACCCCGCTGTCCACCGAAGAGACCATGACACGGGCCGGGGAGGCGGTCGACGACCTCAAGGGGGTCAGGAGCAAGACCACCACGACCGTCGCCATGGACTTCGGCCGACTGACCCTCAGCGACCGCGTCGTGCTGTACCTGTTCGGGACCCCCGGGCAGTTGCGCTTCGTGCAGATGTGGGAGGACATGGCACGCGGCGCGCTCGGCGCGCTGGTGCTGGTCGACCCCGACCGGCTGGCGGACTCCTTCGCCGTGATCGACCTGATCGAGCAGTACGGGCTCGACTACGCGATCGCCGTCAACCGCTTCGACGGCACTCCGGTCTACCAGGAGGCCGCCCTGCGGGAGGCGTTGGACCTGCTGGACGACACCCCCGTGGTCACCTGCGACGCCCGCGACGAGAAGTCCTCCGCCGAAGCATTGATCAGACTGGTCCGTCACTTGCTGGACCGTGTCCACTAACCGTGTCCACTAGGAGCAGACATGGACGCTGAGTCCACCGCACTCGTACCCCCGCCGGGGTGCCCCGCCCACGGCAGCGGCGAAGCGATACCCCTGTACGGGTCGCAGTTCGCGGCCGACCCGCAGGCCTACTACGCCTACATGCGCCACTTCGGGGCGACCGCGCAGGTCGAGCTCTCCCCGGGCGTCGAGGCCACCCTGGTCACCGACTACACCGCCGCGCTGCAGCTGCTGCAGGACCCGGCCGCCTTCCGCAAGGACTCGCGCCGCTGGCGGGACCTCAACGAGGGCCGGGTCCCCGCCGACAGCCCGGTCCTGCCGCTGCTGGCCTACCGGGCCAACTGCATGTTCAGCGACGGGGTCGAGCACCTGCGGCTGCGCCAGGCCGTCACCGACAGCCTCGCCCGAATAGACACCCGCCGGCTCACCCAGCGCATCGGGCAGATCTCCGACTACCTCATCGCCCAGTTCAGCGCGCGCGGCTCGGCCGACCTGGTCGGCGAGTACTCCAAGCAGCTGCCGCTGTTCGTCTTCAACGAGCTCTTCGGCTGCCCGGCCGACATCGGCGACCGGGTGCTGTTCGGGATCTCCGGCATGTTCGACGGCGTCAACGCCGCCCGGGCGGCCGACGTCCTGATGCAGGCCGCGGCCGACCTGGTCGCCCTCAAGCGGACCAGGCCCGGCGAGGACGTCACATCCTGGCTGATGCAGCACGAGGCCGGCCTGGACAACGAGGAGATGGTCCACCAGCTCGCGCTGCTCCTGGGCGCGGGCGCCGAGCCGCTGCGCAACCTCATCGGCAACACCCTGCACCGGCTGCTCACCCACGACCAGTACGCCCACAAGGGCGGTCTGATCGCCGAGGCGCTCGACGACACGCTGTGGGGCAACCCGCCGCTGACGAACTACGCGCCGCACTACCCCGCGGCCGACATGGAGTTCGCCGGCACGAAGCTCAACGCCGGCGACCTGGTGCTGGTCAGCATCGCGGCCGCCAACACCGGCGGAGCCGGCAGCAACCGGGCCCACCTGGCATGGAGCGCGGGCCCGCACGCCTGCCCCTCCAAGGAGCCCGCCCGGCACATCACCGTGACGGCCATCGAGAACCTGTTCAACCGGCTGCCCGACATCGAGCTCGCGGTGCCGGCGGACAGCCTGACCTGGCGTCCGGGCCCGTTCAGCCGGGCGCTGTCCGCCCTGCCGACCAGGTTCACCCCGGTCCAGGAGGCACCCCGGCCCGCCGCGGCCCGGACGGCCGCCCCCGCCCGGGAGGACCACGGCACGGGACCCCGCAAGGAGCGCGGGCTGTGGAGCTCCTTCCTGACCTGGCTCGCCAAGTGACCGGCACAGCCGAAAGACCGGGCGTGCCGACGCTCGGGGAGTTCACCGCGCGCCAGCTGCGCGGACTGTGCGAGGTCGCGGGCCTCGGCGAGCAGGACGCCCGGACCTACCAGGACGTCCTCGTCGAGGCCCTCGGACCGGAGGCCGGACGGCGGCTGGACCTGCCGCCGTCCGGTCGGACCTTCCTGTCCGACGACCACACACCGGTGGAGTACTCGCTCTCCTTCCGGCCCGACGGCGCGCCCGACCTGAGGGTGCTGCTGGAACCCGGCTGCGGCACCGCGACCCTGGAGGAGAACGGCCGCGCCGGACTGGACGCGGTCCGTGCCATGTCCCGCCGCTGGGGGTTCTCCACCGCCTGGCTGGACAAGGTGGAGGACCTCTTCCTGCCGGCCTCCCCGCAGGGGCCGCTGGCCCTGTGGTGCGCCCTGGAGCTGCGCCCCGGCGGCGTCCCCCGGGTCAAGGTGTACCTGAACCCCGCCGCCCGCGGCCCCGCCCGGGCGGCCGAAACGCTGCGTGAGGCGCTGGACCGGCTCGGCCTGACGCGGGCGTTCGCGGCCCTGCCGCCGGGTGACGGCTACCCGTTCCTCGCCCTGGACCTCGGCGACTGGGAGCAGCCCCGGGTCAAGGTCTACGTCCGTCACCCCGCGCTGTCGGCCGCCGAGGCCGGAGAGCTCTCCCGGACGGCCGACGGACCGACGGCGGCCGAGCTCCGGGACTTCGCCGCCACCGCGGCCGGGACGGCGGCCGGCGACGCCCGGCTCTCCGGGCTGCCGGTGCTGTCCTGCCACGTCTTCACCGACACGGCGGCCGACCGGCCGAGCGGCTTCACCCTGCACATCCCGGTGCGGGACTACGCCCGGCACGACGGCGAAGCCCTGGACCGGGCGGTGGCCCTGCTCGGCCGGCACGGCATGGACCCGGCCCCGCTCCTGCGCGCCCTGCCCTCCCTCACCGGGCGGCGGCCGCAGGACGGCGTCGGGCTGATCGCCTACCTGGCGCTCGCCCACCAGCGGGGCCGGCCGCCGCGGATCACCGTGTACCTCTCCGCGGAGGCCTACAGCGTGCGGCCGCCGACCGGCTGACCCCGCCGGCGCGCGGGCAGGGGCTACTGCGTGCGGAACTCCTGCACGTACGGCACCACGTCGATCTGGATCGAGGCGCCGAGTCCCTGCCCGTAGCGCGCGGCGATGCCGGTCAGGTAGTCGTCGATCTCCTTGTGCATGACGTCCCCGGACGGCAGTGCCTCCTCGCCGCCGATGAGCCGGGCGACGTAGTGCGCCTGGGCCTCCAGGGCCCGGGTGATGGCCCCCACCGGGCGGATCAGGCCGACGAAGTAGAGGCCGGGCCGGTCCGGCGCGACGATCCGCCGGTACAGCTCCACCCGTCCGCTCGGGCCGACCGGGCAGTCGGCGGGCAGGTACGGGTAGGACATCCGGTAGCCGGTGCACCAGACGACCGTGTCGGCCTCCACCGCCGACCCGTCGGTGAACCGGACCAGGTTCCCCTCGAAGGACTCGATCCCCGGCCTGGGGATCACCGCGCCGTGCCGGATCCGGCTGAAGATCTCGTCCGAGACGGTCACCGCGGAGGAGAAGATCGGATGGTCGGGCTCGGGAAGCCCGTAGTCCGACAGCCGTCCCCGGGCCACCAGCAGGGCCTGCTCGATGTACTCGCGCCGCTCGGCGAGCGACATGGCGGTGAACCAGGGCGACTCGGCGATCACGTCGCACGATATGCCGTAGAGCTGCTTCGGGACGACATGCAGCCCCCGGCGCACCGAGAGCACGGTCCGCGCCGCGTGCCGGGAGAGGTCGGTGGCGATGTCCACCGCCGAGGCCCCGAGGCCCACCACGACCGCCCGCCGGCCGCGGAACTCGGCGCCCTCCTGGTAGTCGACGGCGTGCAGCATGCGGCCGGTGAACGACTCGGCGCCGGCCGGCAGCGGATCCGGCAGCAGCGGCTCCGCGTTGGCGCCCGAGGCGACGACCACCCGCGCGAAGCGCCTCGTGCCGGCGACCCCGTTCGCGTCCCGGGCGGCCACCAGCCAGGAGCCGTCGAAGTCCTGTCGGAGCGACAGCACCTCGGTGCCGAACTCGATGCGCGGCAGCAGACCCGCCCACTCGGCGAAGGCCCGCAGGTAGGCGGCCATCTCGTCGTGCCGGGGATAGGTCGGGAAGGAGTCCGGCATCGGGAACGCGGCGTAGCCGGTCAGCTCCTTCGCGGTGTTCAGGTGCAGGGACCGGTAGCCCGGCCCGTGCTCCCCGGCACCGGGCTTGCGCCAGATCCCGCCGACCTCCGGAGCCTTCTCCAGGCAGACGAAGTCGACGCCCCGCACCGCCAGCGCGTGCGCGGCGGCCAGACCCGCCAGCCCCGCGCCGATGACGCACACCTGCGCGGCTCCGCGCCCGTCAACGGCATACGACCCATCCGGGAGGTTCCCCACGGAACGCCCCCCCTTCCCATCGAACCGGCCTGGACACCCCCGTCGGCGCCACCCCCGGGAGGGCGGCGCCGACAAAGTAAACCTCAGGTCACGGCAACCGAACAGGGACCAACGGCGTACAAATGGTGCGCCGACGGGAAACAGTCCGGGCGGAAACGGACGGAGGGCAACACGAAAAGCGGGCCAGGATTTCTCCTGGCCCGCTCAGCGGTGTCCGAGGGGGGACTTGAACCCCCACGCCCGATAAAGGGCACTAGCACCTCAAGCTAGCGCGTCTGCCATTCCGCCACCCGGACGGGGTGTTGTCCGCACGGCTTCCTTCTGTTCGTCGGCCGCGCTGACAGATGTAACTGTAGCAGTGATCTGCTGCCGGTCCCAAAACGGCTCCGGGCGGGGGAGCGCAGGTTGCGGCGGCGTGTCGCCCCGTATCCGGGGGGTGGATCCGGGTCGGGGGCTGGGAGAGGATGGTCGGACGTGCTCGTGCGGCCCGGGCGGAGGTCCCGGGGGTGGCGCTGGGGCGCCGGTGCGGGCTGGAGACGAGGAGTGACCGTGAGCGAGCGGAGCGAGTCGGCGGAGCGGGCGGCGGCGCCGAAGGTGACGGGCGAGTCCGAGGTCGCCGACCTCTGCCGCGATCTGATCCGGATCGACACCAGCAACTACGGCGACGGCTCCGGCCCGGGGGAGCGGAAGGCGGCCGAGTACGTGGCCGAGCAGCTCGCCGAGTTCGGCCTCGAGCCGCAGATCATCGAGTCGGCCAAGGGGCGGGCGTCCACCGTGGTCCGGATCGAGGGCGAGGACCGTTCGCGTCCGGGCCTGCTGATCCACGGGCACACCGACGTCGTGCCCGCCAACGCCGCCGACTGGACGTACGACCCGTTCGCCGGGGAGATCGCGGACGGCTGCGTCTGGGGCCGCGGCGCGGTCGACATGAAGGACATGGACGCGATGACCCTCGCGGTCGTCCGCGACCGGCTGCGCACCGGCCGCAAGCCCCCGCGGGACCTGGTGCTGGCCTTCCTCGCCGACGAGGAGGCGGGCGGCACCTACGGCGCCCGCTACCTGGTGGACAAGCACCCGGGCCTGTTCGAGGGCGTGACCGAGGCGATCGGCGAGGTCGGCGGCTTCTCCTTCACGGTCAACGACCGCACCCGGCTCTACCTGGTGGAGACCGCCGAGAAGGGCATGCACTGGATGCGGCTCACGGTCGAGGGCCGGGCCGGGCACGGGTCGATGGAGAACGACGACAACGCCATCACCGAGCTGTGCGAGGCGGTGGCCCGGCTCGGGCGGCACCAGTTCCCGCTGCGGATCACCAAGACCGTGCGGGCCTTCCTGGACGAGCTGTCGGACGCGCTCGGCGTCGAGCTCGACCCGGAGAACATGGACGAGACGCTGCGGGTGCTCGGCGGCATCGCCAAGATGATCGGCACCACGCTGCGCAACACCGCCCAGCCGACCATGCTCGGCGCCGGCTACAAGGTCAACGTGATCCCCGGCCAGGCCACCGCGCACGTGGACGGCCGCTTCCTGCCCGGCTACGAGGAGGAGTTCCTGGCCGAGCTGGACAGCGTGCTCGGCCCGCGCGTGAAGCGCGAGAGCCTGCACTCGGACAAGGCGATCGAGACCGGCTTCGACGGCGCCCTGGTCGAGGCGATGCAGACCGCGCTGCGCGCCGAGGACCCGATCGCCCGGGCGGTGCCGTACTGCCTCTCCGGCGGTACGGACGCCAAGTCGTTCCAGGACCTGGGGATCCGCTGCTTCGGCTTCGCGCCGCTGCAGCTGCCGCCGGAGCTGGACTTCGCCGGGATGTTCCACGGCGTGGACGAGCGGGTGCCGGTGGACGGCCTGAAGTTCGGCGTGCGGGTGCTGGACCGGTTCATCGACGCCTGCTGAGCGCCCGGCGATGGCCCGCTCCCGGAGCTCCCGGGGGCGGGCCATCGCTGTTCTGACAGATCGATTTCCTGTTCGTAGTATCACCGGTCTGGGTGAAGCGGACGGCCGGTCCGTACCCCGTTTGCCGCAACATCGTTCCTTCCTGTGACGGCCCGGAACCGATATCCGGGTGTTCATACAGGAGGAATGATGAAGGTCAAGAAGATCGCCGCCGTGACCGCCGCCGCCGGTGGCCTGGTGCTCGCCGTCACCGGTGTCGCCTCCGCCCACGGCGGGGCCGGTGCCCAGGGCGTGGCCGCCGGCTCCCCGGGCGTGCTGTCCGGCAACCAGATCCAGATTCCGGTGCACATCCCGGTCAACGTGTGCGGCAACACCATCAGCGTGATCGGTGTGCTGAACCCGGCGTTCGGCAACACCTGCTTCAACGTCTGAGTCCACGTCGGTCGTTGAGCCGGGCCCCCGGACGGCGTGCACGTCGTGCCGGGGGCGCTTGTTTTTCCGGACCGCCCCGCGTCCGGCCCGTGAGATCCCTCGAAAGGGTGAATGGGCGTGGAACCGGCCAACCTCCCCGTGGATTCCTTCGTTCTTTCCGTTGCAGCCGAGGACCTCCCCGCCTAGTGGGAAATTCCGACTTTCGGGAGGTCGTCACGTCGTCTCGAAATGTCAGGGGAAAATATGAGGAACGCAGCCAAGAAGGGGCTCCTCACGGCCGTGGCCACCGGCAGTGTGCTGGCCTCGACCGCCGGTTACGCCTACGCGGGCGCCGGCGCGGAGGGTGTCGCGGCAGGCTCGCCGGGTGTCGCCTCGGGCAACTCGGTGCAGGTGCCGATCGAGGTGCCGATCAACGCCTGCGGCAACACGGTCGACGTGATCGGCTTGCTGAACCCGTCCTACGGCAACAAGTGCGCCAACGTCTCCGGCCACCCCGGCGGCGGCGCGCACGTCGGCGGCGCCCAGTCGGGCGGCGCGAGCGCGGGCGGTGCCCACACCGGCGGCGGCCAGTCCGGCGGCGCGGGCGCGAGTGCGGGCGGTGCCCAGGCCGGCGGTGCCCAGGCGGGCGGCGGTCAGGCCGGTTCGGGGGCGGCGGGCGCCGCCGCGGGTACGGCGGCCTCGGGGGCGACGGCCTCCGGCACGGCCACCGGCTCGCCCGGAGTGATCTCCGGCAACAGCGTCCAGGCCCCGGTGCACGTCCCGGTCAACGCCTGCGGCAACTCGATCGACGTGGTCGGCGCCCTCAACCCGGCCTACGGCAACGACTGCGCCAACGTGGCCGCGCCGGTGCCCAGCAAGCCCGCCGCGCCGCAGGAGGACTGCCCGCCGGAGGAGCACACGCCGCACAGCGCCCCGCCGCCGGCCGCCCCGAGCGACCACGAGGGCACCCAGGGCACCCCCCGGGCGGGCAACGGTCCGACCGAGGCCGTGCCGACCGCGCCGTCGGCGGCCCCCGCCCCGCAGCACGCCGCCCCGGCGGTGCGCCCGGCCGCCGCGCACGCCGGTCCGGCCGTCGCGGAGGCCGACCAGCAGCTGGCCGCCACCGGCGCCGGCAACACCGAGCTGCTCGGTGCGGCCGGCCTGGCCCTGCTGATCGGCGGCGGCGTCCTCTACCGCCGCGCCCGCGCCGGCGCCCGCTGAGCCTCCACGGCGCACCGGACACAGCGGACGCACCGGGTGCGCGGCGGGTCGACCCGCCGCGCACCCGCCGTCACCAGCTCCGGACCTGCCGGATGATCCGCCGGCGCAGCAGCACCGTGCGGCTGCCGTCCGGCAGCAGGCGGAGCCTGTCCAGTTCCCAGTGCCCGTACTCGGCGTGATCGGTGAGCAGTTGGCGTGCCGCGTTGCGGGACGTTCCGCGCGGCATGCGCAGCGACTGGTACTCGTACTCCGGCTGCCGGACCGGCTTCGGTGGGGTCAAAATGCTCCTCCTGAGGGACACCTGCGGGCAAGCCTACGGCCTGCCTCCGACAGCGGGCCCGGGTATTTTCGGCCGCCCGACCCGCTCCGCGCTGACAGCGCATCAGTTCCTTTGCTCCTGGGGAGGACATACCCCCGGCGCGCCGCGCGAAGCGGCACCCGGACGGCCCGCGCGGACCGTGTGCGCGGGCGCCCGGCGCACGCCGCCGTCCGGCGCCCCGGGGGACAGACCCACCCGGAACGGACATCGCGGGGGAAGTTGCGGTGAAATCGCGGGTGTAGGTGACAACCGCTGTGCGTACCGGCACCGAGGGGAGATAGCGTCTGCACCATGTCTGATGCCGCGCAGCCCACCATTGCCGAGGTACGCGCCGCCGCCGAGGCGGTCAAGGCCGCCATCGACCGTCATCTGGAAGCGGTGTCGAGCCAGAGCGCAGCGGACGATTCCGCTGTGTCCACCGCCTACGAGCAGCTGGCGACGGCGGCCATCGCGTACGACCAACTCCTGTACGAGGTCTACGACGAGGTCACCCCCTTCGAGGTCCCCGGTGACGAGGGTCCGGGCGGGTACCACGGCCCCGAACAGCCCGAGGCGATCAGCGTGCTGATCCGCCGCGACTACCACGTCGTCGACCCGAAGCGGCTGCGCGCCCAGGCCGAGCGGCTGGACGACTCGCTGACCCCGGGCGGGGGCTCGGACGGCGGCGGGGTGAACGCCGCGATCGGCGTGCTGTTCGGCGAGTTCGAGCCGGACGAGATCGCCGCCCGCAGCGAGGAGTTCGGGCTGGAGGAGGCCGACTCCACGCTCTGGGTGGCGGCCGCCGAGCCGAGCGAGCCGGGGGAGTGGCTGCCGGAGCCGTTCGAGCACGCCGATCCGCAGCTGCTGATCTGCCGCTTCGACGTGAGCGAGGTCTACGACGACGAGGACCCCGACGACTGATCCGTCGGCGGGCCCGGGGCGGAGTGCCCCGGGCCCGAGCGCCCACCGGGGCGCATGATGTCGGACGTTCCTCGCGCGGACGGCGCCGGTCAGGAGGACTCGGCCGCGTTCTCCGCGAGGATCGCGCGCAGCCGCGTGGTGCGCGGTGCGGCCGGGCGCCCGGCGACGGCCTGCGGGAGCGCCGGGCCGGCGGAGTGGACCACCGAGAGGTGGCGCTCGCCGCGGCCGAACGCCGTGTACACCCACTGCCGGGTGAGTGCCGCGGTCGCGTCCTCCGGCACCACCACCACCGCGCCCGGCCAGCGGCGGCCGACCGCCTGGTGGACGGTCAGTGCCCAGCCGTGCCGCAGCTTTCCGGCCTCGGCGGGTGCGACCGTGCGGCGGGTGCCGTCGGGGTACTCCAGGTGCAGACCGGTGGCGTCGCCGTCCAGCACCCGGGCGAGCCTGGTGTGGCCGGGGGCGGGCGAGTCGGCGACCCGGTCGCCCGGGTCGAAGCCGCCGAACCGGCCCGGGCCCGGGTTGAGCCGCGCCTTGGCGGCGGCGTTCAGCGCGCGGGTACCGGCCCCGCCGCCGTGCCCGGGGGTGAGCAGGACGACCTGCTCGGACGGGATGCCGAGGGCGCGCGGGATCGAGTCGGTGAGCAGCTGGATGGCGCGGTGGACGGCCTCCCCGGCGTCCTTGGCGGTCAGGATGACCACCTCCTTGCCGGGGGCCTCGACCGGCTGGAGCTCGCCGATGCCGACGCCGGAGACCAGCTCGCCGATCGGGCCGAAGTCGGGGGTGCGGGAGGCGACGGACGGGCAGGCCTTGGCGGCCAGCAGGTCGGCGAAGAACCGGCCGGGGCCGGCCGACCAGAGCTGGCCCGGGTCGCCGCTGAGCACCAGGCGGGTGCCGTCGGCCAGCGACTCCAGCAGGGTGGCGGCCAGCTCGACGTCCAGCAGCGGGGCGTCCAGGACGATCAGCAGGTCGAGCGCCAGCGTGCCGTCGGCGGACCGGCCGGGGCCGGCCGCTCCGGCGAGCAGTTCGGCCAGCGTGGTGACGGGCGCGGGCGTGCCGGCGGGGGCGTCGGCGAGCGGGGCGAGCGCGGCGAAGGCGTCCCGGCCGTGGTCGCTCCAGGTGGCCGCCCAGGCCCGCAGGCCGAGGCCGGTGGCGGCGGCCAGCAGGGCGGCCGGTTCGGCGCGGGCGGCCTCGCCGCCGGTGTGCAGGACGAGCGCGCTCTCGGCGGCGGCCCGGACCAGGGCGGTCGCGGAGGAGGACGGGGCGGCGGCCGCGGCGGCCTCCCAGGCGGCCGGCCCGGGGGCGACGGGCGCCTGCTCGGCGGCTTCGGGGGCCTGCGGTCCGGCCTCGGTGCCGGCGTCCCCGCCGGCGTCCGTTTCGGCCTCGGCCCCGGTGCCGTCGACGGCGTCCTCGTCGGCGTCCTCCGCGAGGTCCTCGCCGGGGACGAAGGTGGACATCAGCCGGACCAGGCCGTCGGCCAGGCTCTCCTCGGCCAGCGCCAGCCGCTCCAGGGCGAGCAGGGTGCGGGTCGGCGGCTCGTCCTCGTCGTCCCCGCCCGCCGTGTGCGCCTCGGCGCCGGTGAGCTCCTCCTGGAACGGCATCGCCCGGCCGTCGAGCACGGCGGCCTGGACGGCGGCGGCGGAGTCCGGCACACCGAGGCGCTCCAGCCCGGCGGTCACCTCGCCGATCTCCAGGGCCGAGTGGCCGCGCAGCGCCGCCTGCTCGAGCAGCCAGCCGACCAGCGCCTGGGCCCGCCGCGGGTCGCCGGGGCCGGCCTGCGCGCCGAGCAGGCCGCGGGCGAAGCCGTCCGCGTGCTCCGGGCGGACGCCGGGCAGGGTGAGCACGGCCCACGGGTCCTCGCGGAGCTGCTCGGCCGCGCCGTCGCCGAAGGCCGCCACGGCGGCGCCGGCCAGTGCGGCCGGGGCGCCGCCCGCCGTCAGCACCTCGGCGGTGGCCTTGAGCGCCTGCGCCCGCTGCTCGTCGGTCACCGGCCGGTCGGCCCCGGCGGCGCCCGCCTCGCCCGCGGGCGCGCCCGTGGGGGCCGGGCCGTCGGGACTCCCGGCGGACCGGCCGACCGAGCGCACCCGCTCCGCCAGCGCCGCGACGGCCGCCGCCCGTTCCGCCGGGTCGGTGCCCGCCGGGTCACCGGCGACCGCCGCGCCCTGCTGGGAAGCGTCCTGGTCGGAAGCGCCCTGCTCGGCCGTGTCCGGCGACGACGCCTGCCCGGGGACGGCGCCCGCGCCGCCGGCCGCACCGTCGCCGCCCGAGCCCGCCGGGGTCTCCTCCGGAGCGCCGTTCTCCGCGTCAGTCATCGTCCGCTCCACAAAAGCTCAACTCCACATGCTGGGCGCCGCCCGCCCCGTGGTGCGGGCGGTCGGCCGGGTCGGGCCGGTCCGGGGCCGCACGGGGCGGCCGGGCCGGCGGTCGGTCGGTTCGGGCAGGCTCGGGTCACGGGGTCGAGCGGTGCTACAGCTCGCTCCACCCCTGGTCGGGGTAGCGGTGGACCGGCGCCGAGATGTCGTCGAGCGCACCGCGGATCTCCTCCGGAAGCGTAAGCGCCTCCACCGACAGCGCCGCCTGCAGCTGTCCCACGGTCCGCGCCCCGACCAGCGCGCTCGCCACCCCGGGGCGGTCCCGCACCCAGGCGAGCGCGACCGCCAGCGGGCTGCTGGCCAGCCCGTCGGCGGCGGTGGCGACGGCGTCCACGATCCGCCGGGCGCGTTCCCCGAGGTAGGGCTGGACGAATCCGGACAGGTAGGGCGAGGCGCCGCGCGAGTCCTGCGGCAGCCCGTGCCGGTACTTGCCGGTGAGCACGCCGCGCCCGAGCGGGGAGCCGGCGAGCAGGCCCACCCCGGTGTCCCGGGCGGCCGGCAGGGCCTCGCGCTCGATACCGCGCTGCAGCAGCGAGTACTCCAGCTGCGCCCCGGCCAGCGGCACCCGGCCGTGGTGGGCGTGCTGCCAGGTGGCGGCCCTGGCGAGCTGCCAGCCGCTGAAGTCGCAGACCCCGACGTAGCGGGCGCGGCCGGAGGAGACGGCGATGTCCAGGGCGCTCAGGGTCTCCTCGACCGGGGTGGCCGGGTCGAAGGCGTGCACCTGCCAGAGGTCGACGTAGTCGGTGCCGAGCCGGCGCAGCGAGGCGTCGAGCGCGGCCAGCAGGTGGCCGCGCGAGCCGTCGAAGCGGCGGCCGGAGGCCGGCACGCTGCCCGCCTTGGTGGCGATGACCAGGTCGGAGCGGGGGATCAGGCCGTCGGTGAGCCGGGAGAGCAGGTACTCGGCGTCGCCGTCGGCGTAGACATCGGCGGTGTCGACGAGGTTGCCGCCGGCGTCGACGAACTCCTTGAGCTGTTCGGCGGCCTCCTGCTCGTCGGTGTCGCGGCCCCAGGTCATGGTGCCGAGACCGAGCCGGGAGACCTGCAGCCCGGTGCGGCCGAGGTGACGCTGTTCCATCGGGCGGGCCCTCTCACTGGCCGAAGGTGCGGTGGCGGAACGCTGCGGGGCGGCGTGCCCACGGGACAAACCCGCAGGTGGGACGCGGCGCCCCACGTCGGCTGAGCGTAGCGGCCGGTGCCCGGGCAGGTGTGCAGACCCGCAGGAAGATCACCGTCGGCCGCACCGGACCGGGGTGCGGCGGACAGGTGTCGAAATGTGACCCGGAACACCGCTACCGGCCAGTAGCATGTCGCCCGGACGCGTCGTCGCGCTCACGAGCAACCGGACTGGAAGGCAGTGCCCATGCGACTCGGCATCAACCTCGGCTACTGGGGACTCGGCATGGACGCCGACAACATCGCCGTCGCCCAGGAGGCCGACCGGCTCGGCTACGCGGTCTGCTGGGCCGCCGAGGCGTACGGCTCGGACGCGGCCACCGTGCTCTCCTACGTCGCCGCCAGGACCGAGCGGATCGACGTCGGCTCGGCCATCTTCCAGATCCCGGCGCGCACCCCGGCGATGACCGCGATGACCGCCGCCACCCTGGACACCCTCTCCGGCGGCCGGTTCCGGCTCGGCCTCGGCGTCTCCGGCCCGCAGGTCTCCGAGGGCTGGTACGGCGTGAAGTTCGACAAGCCGCTGGCCCGCACCCGCGAGTACGTGGAGATCATCCGCAAGGCGATGTCCCGGGAGCGGCTGGTCCACGACGGCGCCCACTGGACGCTGCCGCTGCCCGGCGGTCCCGGCAAGCCGATCAAGCTCACCGTGCACCCGGTGCGCGAGCACATCCCGCTGTACATCGCCGCGATCGGCCCGAAGAACCTGGAGCAGACCGGCGAGATCGCCGACGGCTGGCTCGGCATCTTCTTCGACCCGGCGCACGCCGCGCTCTCCCTCGACCCGCTGAAGGCCGGCCGCGCCAAGGCGGGCGCCGAGCCCGGCAAGGAGTTCGACGGCTTCGACGTCTGCCCGACCGTCGCCATCGCCGTCGGCGAGGACATCGAGGCGGGCATCGACTCCCAGCGCGCCTACACCGCGCTCTACATCGGCGGCATGGGCAGCAAGGAGAAGAACTTCTACAACCAGCTCGCCCGCCGGATGGGCTACGAGCAGGCCGCCGACGAGGTCCAGGAGCGCTACCTGGCCAAGGACTACGCGGGCGCCGGCGCCGCCGTCCCGCGCGACCTGATCGACGCCACCTCGCTGATCGGCGACACCGCCCGGATCGCCGACCGGATGCAGGCCTACGCCGACGCGGGCGTCACCACGCTCACCCTGGCCCCGGCCGGCTTCACGCTGGACGAGCGGATCACGGCGCTGCGCACCGGCGTCGAGGCCCTGGAGCGCGCCGGCCTGGCGTGACGGCCCCGGCGGCCGGCCGTCCCCCCGTCCCCCCGGCGGACACCCGGGGGACGGCGCTACAACCAGTCGTGGCGCTTGAACACCCGGTGCAGCACCACGCAGACCACCGCCATCAGCGAGAGCGCCGCCGGGTAGCCCCACGGCTGGCGCAGCTCGGGCATGTCCCGGAAGTTCATGCCGTACACGCCGGCGATCATCGTCGGCACGGCGGCCAGCGCCGCCCAGGCGGAGATCTTCCGCATGTCGTTGTTCTGCTGCACGCTGACCTGCGCCAGGTTGGCCGACAGGATGTCCGACAGCAGCCGGTCCATGCCCTCCACCTGGTCGTTGGCGCGGGCCAGGTGGTCGGAGACGTCCCGCAGGTACGGCAGCGCCTCGGCCCGGACGTACGGCACGCCGCCGCGCTCCAGCCGCATCATCGGCTCGACCAGCGGGCCGGTGGCCCGGCGGACGGTCACCAGCTGCCGCTTGTAGCCGTAGATCCGGCCGGCGACGTCGCGGCCCACCCGGCCGGGCGAGAAGACGTCCGCCTCCAGCTCGTCGAGGTCCGCCTGGATGCCGACGGCCACGTCCACGTAGCCGTCCACCACCGTGTCGCAGACCGAGTGCAGGACGGCGCTCGGGCCGTACCGGAGCACCTCCGGCCGCTGCTCCAGCTGGGAGCGCAGCTCGCCGAGCGGGCTGTCGGTGCCGTGCCGGACGGTCATCACGAAGTCCTCGCCGACGAAGACCATCACCTCGCCGCTGGTCACCGCGTGGCCGCCCGGGTGGTAGCCGAGCGTCTTCAGCGCCACGAACAGCGAGCCCTGGTACGCCTCCACCTTGGGGCGCTGGTGGGCGGTGACGGCGTCCTCGACGGCCAGCGGGTGCAGCCCGAACTCGGCGCCGACCCGGTCGAGTTCCTCGACGGTGGGCTCGAACAGGCCTATCCAGACGAAGCCGCCCGGGCCCGCCGCGCGCGCGGCGGCGAGGCTGCCCGCGGGGTCCGCGGGCGTCGCGACCGGGCGGCCGTCGCGGTAGATGGCGCAATGGACGATCATGCGGGCCATTGTGGCCCCTCGGCCGGTCGCGGAACATCCGCCGCGACGGCTTCCGTCCCGGTACCAGCGCGCCCGCCCGGCTCCTCGTCCGGCTCCCCGCCCGGCCCCCGGGCGGGATCCGCCGGCGGACCCGGCCCGGGCCGGGAGGCCGTAGGGTAGGCCCCATGCCCACCCTGCTGCTCGTCCGCCACGGCCGCTCCACCGCGAACACCGCCGGAATCCTGGCCGGTTGGACGCCCGGGGTGGAGCTCGACGACACCGGGCGCGCGCAGGCCGCGGCGCTCGCCGCCCGGCTCGCCCCGGTCCCGCTGGTCCAGGCGGTCAGCAGCCCGCTGGAGCGCTGCCGGCAGACCCTGGAGCCGCTGCTGGCCGCCCGTCCCGAGCTGGCCGGCCCGGCGCTGGACGAGCGGCTCGGCGAGTGCCACTACGGCGAGTGGACCGGCCGCCCGCTCGCCGAGCTGGCCAAGGAGCCGCTGTGGCGCACCGTCCAGGACCACGCCGCGGCGGCGGCCTTCCCCGGTGGCGAGTCGCTGCGCGAGCTGAGCCACCGCACGGTGGGCGCGGTCCGCGAGTGGAACGAGAAGATCGCCGCCGAGCACGGCGAGGACGCGGTCTGGATCGCCTGCTCGCACGGAGACGTGATCAAGGCGGTGGTGGCCGACGCGCTCGGCCTGCACCTCGACCACTTCCAGCGGATCAACGTCGACCCGTGCTCGGTCACCGCGATCCGCTACACCGCGCGCCGGCCCTTCGTGCTGCGGATGGGCGACACCGGCGACCTCGCCGCCCTCGCCCCGCGGCCGGCCGGCCCGGGCGCCCGCCCGGGCGGCCCGGCCGGGGACGCGGTGGTCGGCGGCTCCACCGGCACGGCCTGAGCCGCCCGCCCGGCCCCGCCCGGGGCTCGGCTCCCCGGTGCGGCCCCGGAGGTCGTAGGGTGACCAGTGGGTCCCCGCGCCGTCGGCCCGGGGTGCCCCGGACCACCCAGCCCCGACCCCGACCGACCCCAGCGGCGTCCGCCGGCGCCCACGACGATCGATACGACCCGGAGCGAGAGCGTGACCCGTCAGGTCTTCTTCTACGACCAGCCCGAACGGTTCGTGGCCGGCACCGTCGGCCAGCCCGGCGCCCGGGCGTTCTACCTGCAGGCCAGCGCCCGTGGGCGGATCACCAGCGTGCTGCTGGAGAAGACCCAGGTCGCCGCGCTCGCCGAGCGGATCGACGAGGTCCTCGACGAGGCGCTGCGCCGCAGCGGCGGCGACGCCACCATCCCGGCCAGCGCCCCGCAGGACCTGCTCGACACCGCGCCGCTGGACCTGCCGCTGGAGCAGGAGTTCCGGGTCGGCACGATGGCGCTCGCCTGGGACGCCGTGGACAGCTGCCTGGTGGTCGAGGCCCAGGCGCTGGTGGAGGACGAGGAGGGCGAGGGCGAGGGTGCCGCCGTCTTCGAGGACGACGAGAACGGCCCCGACATGCTCCGGGTGCGGCTCTCCGGCGCGATGGCCCGGGTGTTCGCCAAGCGGGCGCTGGACCTCGTCGCGGCCGGTCGCAAGCCCTGCCCGTTCTGCAACCTGCCGCTCGACCCGGAGGGCCACCTGTGCCCGCGCGCGAACGGGTACCGGCGCTGAACACGCCGACCGCCCGGCCCGCCGACCCGCCGGAGCCGCCGCGGTCCGACCCCGCCGAGGCCGCCGCCCTGGCCGCCGACCCGCGCACCGCGCTGCGGCTGCTGCGCGAGGGCGCGCTGACCGTGCACGGCCGGCTCACCGACGCCTCCAACGCCGCCCTCTACTGCACCGTCACCGCCGCCGACGGCCGTTCGGCGCAGGCCGTCTACAAGCCGGTGGCCGGCGAACGGCCGCTCTGGGACTTCCCGGACGGCACCCTGGCCGGCCGCGAGGTGGCCGCGTACGAGCTGTCCGCCGCCACCGGCTGGGGCCTGGTGCCGCCGACCGTGCTGCGCGAGGGCCCGCACGGCCCCGGCATGGTGCAGCTGTGGGTGGAGCCCGACCCGGATGCCGCCCCGCTGCTCGCGCTGCAGGACCCGCGCGGCCCCGAGGACGGCTGGCTGCCGATCGTCCGGGCCGAGGTCGGCGACGGCCGCACCGCGCTGCTGGTCCACCCCGACGACGCGCGGCTGCGCCGGCTGGCGGTGCTGGACGCCGTCCTCAACAACGCCGACCGCAAGGGCGGTCACCTGATCCCGGCCGCCGACGGCCGGCTCTACGGCATCGACCACGGCGTCACCTTCAACACCGAGGGCAAGCTGCGCACCCTGCTGTGGGGCTGGGCCGGGCAGCCGCTGCCCGCCGAGGCGACCGCCGTGCTGGCCGGGCTGGCCGAGCGGCTGGACGGTGCGCTGGGGGAGCGGCTGGCCCCGCACCTGACCGCCGCCGAACTGGACGCCGCCCGCGCCCGGGTGGCCGCACTGCTCGCCACCGGCACCCACCCGCTGCCCTCCGAGGACTGGCCGTCGATCCCCTGGCCGCCGATCTGACGGCCGGGCGGCCCGCCGAGCCGAGGGTTCGAAGGCGGTTCGAGCCCTCGATCCGACGGAGCAGCGGCCCGCTCAGCCGGTAATGGTCTGGACCGGTGCGCGGTGCGGGCAGCACACTGCGACGATGGACGAGCGACGGACCACCCCCCACCTGGACCTGCCGCTGCACCGCCTCCAGGTCCCGCTGCCGCATCTGCTCCCGTTCGCGATCGGCAGCTTCGACGCCATCGGCCCGCTCTCCCGGGCCGGTTTCCCCCACCGGCACTCCTTCTACGAGATCGTCTACCTCACCGGCGGGCGCGGCGCCCACGTCCTGGACCTGGTCCAGCGGCCGGTGCAGCCCCCGCAGTTGTGCGTGATCGCCCCCGGTCAGGTGCACTACTGGGCGGACGCGGACGACCTCGTCGGACAGGTCGTGCTGTTCAACGAGGACTTCCTGCTGGACCATCCGCAGGACCGCTCCGCGCTGCGCACCCTGGCCTCCCGCCCGGCGGTGCGGCTGGGTGAGCACGCCGCGCCGATCGCCGCGCTGCTGGCGGACATGGAGGCCGAGTACCGGGCCCGGCCGGCCGGCTACCCGGGCGTGCTGCGGGCCAGCCTGCACATCCTCATCGTGCGCGCCCTGCGGGCCTGTTCGCCCGGCGGCGGGGGCGGACTGCCCGGCCGCACCGGGGACCTCGCGGCCGCCTTCACCCGGCTGATCGCCACCCCGGGCGGGGTGCAGCGCTCGGTCGCCTCCTGCGCGCACGAGCTGGGCGTCTCCCCGGGCCACCTGCAGGCGATGGTCAAGCAGGCGACCGGCCGCACCCCGGGCCGGCTGATCCGCCAGCAGCAGACGCTGGAGGCCAAACGCCTGCTGGCCTGCACCGAACTGACGGTACGACAGGTCTCCAGGGAGGCCGGATTCGGCGATCCGGCGTACTTCTGCCGGTTCTTCCGCAGGGAGACCGGGATGACGCCGGGGGAGTTCCGGGCGGGGGTCGGAGGAAATCACCACGATCCCCGGATCACGTCCATCGCGGCGGCTCCCGGCGGACCGTAGGTTGACTGCGGGCCACCGGCGGACCGCCCGGCGCGAGCGGGCGGCCCGTCGGCCCGGTCCTTGTCATGCCCCCACCATGGCAAGGGCCGCCCCCGGACGGAACCACCAGATCCCCCACACTCACACCGAAGGAGTCGGCGCATGCCCGCGTCCGAAGAGCCCCTCACCGGGACGGACGGTCCGACCGACCGCCGGAT
Organism: Kitasatospora sp. NPDC004723; assembly: GCF_040609255.1. Classification (NCBI taxonomy): domain Bacteria; kingdom Bacillati; phylum Actinomycetota; class Actinomycetes; order Kitasatosporales; family Streptomycetaceae; genus Kitasatospora; species Kitasatospora sp. NPDC004723. The sequence goes on from NZ_JBEXJT010000045.1 coordinate 23,532, forward strand.
CAGCCGCAAGACCGTCCTCCGGGCCGCCGCCGTGCTCGGCACCGCACCGCTGCTGGTCGGCGGCGGCGTCGCCCTGGCCCGTGACCGGGTCGGCACCGGCGAGATGACGGAGTTCACCCCGGAGTGCCACGACGGCGACGCCCCGACCATCGAGCAGACCGAGGGTCCCTACTTCAAGCCCAACTCCCCGCTGCGCACGTCTCTGATCACCGACAGCACCCCGGGCACCCGGCTCACCGTCAGCGGCTACGTCTTCGGCCGGGCCTGCCTGCCGATCGCCAACGTCCTGATGGACTTCTGGCAGGCCGACGTGAACGGTGACTACGACAACGTCGGCTTCACCTTCCGCGGGCACCAGTTCACCAACGCCCAGGGCGCCTTCAGCCTCACCACGATCGTGCCCGGCCTCTACCCGGGCCGCACCCGGCACATCCACGTCAAGCTCCAGGCGCCCGGCCGGCCGGTGATCACCACCCAGCTGTACTTCCCGGGCGAGCCGCGCAACAGCACGGACACCATCTACGACGCCCGGCTGCTGATGAACGTCCGCCAGGTCGGGTCGGCCAAGGAGGGCACGTACGACTTCGTGCTCAACGTGGCGCAGACCCCGACCCCGTCGGGCACCCCGACCACCACGCCCACGACCCCGACGCCGACCCAGACCGGCGGCGGCGGCACCTGGGCCGCGGGCACCGCCTACAAGGCGGGCGACCGCGTCACCTACGCCGGCGTCTCCTACGTGTGCCTCCAGGCGCACACCGCCTTCGTCGGGTGGGAGCCGCCGAACGTGCCGGCCCTCTGGCAGCGGCTGTAGCGGCTCCGGCCGCGAGCCCAGAGGGTCACGGACGCCCGGTCGGCGGCAGGGCCGGCCGGGCGGCCGACCGCCCGGATCCGCCCCGCGAGGCCGTGCGCGGGGCGGATCCGGGCCGGTGCCCGGCGCTGTCAAGCGCCGGGCACTATCGGTCCGGAACCGCTCGGGCCACGAAAGGAAGCGAATCCAGTCGATCTTGCCGACTGGTTAGGCTTTCAAATGTTCTCACGGTTAAAGTCAATGCCATGCATGCCTGGCCCGCCTCCGAGGTTCCCGCCCTGCCTGGTCAGGGGCTCCCCCTCCGAATCCACGACACCGCGACGGGAGGCATCCGGGAGGTCGTCCCGCAGGACGGCACCGCCCGGATCTACGTCTGCGGCATCACCCCCTACGACGCGACCCACATGGGCCACGCCGCCACCTACAACGCCTTCGACCTGGTGCAGCGGGTGTGGAAGGACGCCGGCCACGACGTCCTCTACGTGCAGAACGTCACCGACGTCGACGACCCGCTGCTGCAGCGCGCGGTCGAGACCGGCCAGGACTGGGTGGCCCTCGCCGAGCGCGAGACCGCGCTCTTCCGCGAGGACATGACCGCGCTGCGGCTGCTCCCGCCGGCCCACTACATCGGCGCCGTCGAGTCGATCCCGTGGATCGTCCCGCTGGTCCAGAAGCTGCTGGCGAGCGGGGCCGCCTACGAGCTGGACGGCGACATCTACTTCTCGGTCGACGCCGACCCGCACTTCGGCGAGGTCTCCGGCCTCACCCGCGAGGCCATGCGCCCGGTCTTCGCCGAGCGCGGCGGCGACCCGGACCGCCCCGGCAAGCGCCACCCGCTGGACGCCCTGCTCTGGCTCGCGGCCCGCCCCGGCGAACCCGCCTGGGACACCGAGCTCGGCCACGGCCGCCCCGGCTGGCACATCGAGTGCGTCGCCATCGCGCTGCAGTACCTCGGGATGTCCTTCGACATCCAGGGCGGCGGCAGCGACCTCTCCTTCCCGCACCACGAGATGGGCGCCTCGCACGCCCAGGTCGCCTGCGGCGAGCACCCCTACGCCAGGGCCTACGTGCACGCCGGCATGGTCGGCCTGGACGGCCACAAGATGTCCAAGTCCCGCGGCAACCTGGTCTTCGTCTCGGCGCTGCGCCGCGAGGGAGTCGACCCGGCCGCGATCCGCCTCGCCCTGCTCTCGCACCACTACCGCGAGGACTGGGAGTGGACCAAGGCCACCCTGGACGAGGCCGTCGAGCGGCTCGCCCGCTGGCGCGCCGCCGTCTCCCGGCCGGACGGGCCGGCCGCCGAGCAACTGCTCGGCGAGGTCCGCGCGGCGCTCGCGAACGACCTGGACGCGCCCGCCGCGCTGGCCGCGGTGGACCGCTGGGCCGCCGCGCAGCAGGCCGACGGCGGCACCGACACCGGTGCCCCCGGTCTGGTCACCCGCACCGTGGACGCGCTGCTCGGCGTGGCCCTCTGACAAACGGCGAAGGGGCGCCGGGACCACTGGTCCCGGCGCCCCTTCGCCGTCCGCGCCGACGGGCCGAGGCGGCTCACTCCTCCTCGGCGCCGTCCTGGCCGTCCCGGCCGGCCGGCGGCTCCGGATCGGCCGGCCGCTCCACCGTGGCGTGCCCGGCGACCGGCTTCTCCCCGGTCGGCCCGACGTTCTCCCGGCGCCGCAGGTAGCGCTCGAACTCGCGGGCGATCGCGTCGCCCGAGGCCTCCGGCAGCTCCGCGGTGTCCTGCGCCTCCTCCAGCTGCTGGACGTACTCGGCGACCTCGCTGTCCTCGGCGGCCAGCTGGTCCACGCCCAGCTGCCAGGCCCGGGCGTCCTCGCCGAGGTCGCCCGGCGGGATGCGCAGGTCCAGCAGGTCCTCCAGCTTGTTGATCAACGCCAGGGTGGCCTTGGGGTTCGGCGGCTGCGCGACGTAGTGCGGCACCGCCGCCCAGAGCGTCACCGCCGGCACCCCGGCGTGCGTGCAGGCCTCCTGCAGCACCCCGACGATCCCGGTCGGGCCCTCGTAGCGGCTCTCCTCCAGCTCCAGCCGGCGGGCCAGCTCGGGGTCCGAGGTGACACCGCTGACCGGCACCGGGCGGCTGTGCGGGGTGTCGCCGAGCAGCGCGCCCAGGATCACCACCAGCTCGACGCCCAGCTCGTGCGCGAAGCCCAGCAGCTCGTTGCAGAACGAGCGCCAGCGCATGCTCGGCTCGATGCCGCGCACCAGCACGACGTCCCGGGTCGTCGGCTCGGTCACCCGGATCACCGAGAGCCTGGTGGTCGGCCAGGTGATCCGGCGCACCCCGCCGTCCAGCCAGACGGTCGGCCGGTTGACCTGGAAGTCGTAGTAGTCCTCCGCGTCGAGCGCGGCGAACACCTTGCCGCCCCAGGTCTCCTCCAGATGCGCCAGGGCCGCAGAGGCGGCGTCGCCGGCGTCGTTCCAGCCCTCGAAGGCGCAGACCATCACCGGGTCGATCAACTCGGGAACATCTTCCAGCTCGATCACCCAGCGTCTCCCTCCGGTCGGCCGCCTCCGCCCCGCCCGGCCGGGACTGCCCGGGCGCCGGCGGGCCGGATGCCGACGGTCGAACCTCTCGTCACCCATGGAACGCCTCGCTCCATGGTTCCCTACCTGCCCAGCCTACGGGCTTTGAAGCCCCGTTCCGCCGGGCCACCGGGACAGTCTGGGCGAGCGGACGCCCACGATCCACCGGTTATCCAGCGTCACCGCCCGCCCGCCCGTGCCGCAGCGCGCCGACGGCGCGATGATGGGAGGCGGGGGCCGGACGGCGTGGCAGCGAGGAGCCGGCGGATGAGTGGACGGCGGTGGGCGGGTGCCGCGGCGGCGGCCCTGGCGGCGGGTGCGGCCGGGGTGGCGGCGGCGGGCGCGGTGGCCTGGGCCGCGGGGCGGCGGCTGCCGGTGGAGCACCTCAGCGGGGGCGGCCTGGAGCTGGCACGGCCGCCCGGCGAGGTCTGGGACGTGCTGACCGACGTCGACCTCTTCCCGGCCTGGCGCCCGGACGTGGTGCTCGTCGAGCGGCTGCCCGCCACCGCCGCCGGCCGCCCGCGCTGGCGCGAGGTCGGCCGGCACGGGCACACCGTGTACGAGGTGGTGGAGAGCGAGGCCCCGCACCGCCTGGTGACCGGCATCGCCGACCCCGACCTGCCGTACGGCGGCACCTGGACCTTCACGCTGACCGCGGTCGGCGCGGGCTGCACGCTCACCGTCACCGAGCGCGGCGAGGTGTACCAGCCGCTGTACCGGGCCGTGTCGCACTACGTGACCGGTGAGGGCGCCACCGTGCACCGCTTCCTGACCGCGCTCGCCCACCGCACGGCCCCGGGCTGATCCACGGGACGAGACCTACCGCACCCACTCGCGCCGGTAGTCGGCCCAGTTCTGCTCGGTGGCCGCGAAGTCCACGTACAGCCCGACGCCGAAGTTGCGCCGCCCGATGTCGTGGCGGCCCAGGCCCAGCCGGATGCCCCGGATCCCGGCGGTCACCGTCTCGGCGTCGCCCCAGTGGCCCCACTCGTCCTCCCAGTAGAACGGCAGGCCCATCAGCAGGTCGACGTCCTGCGGCGTGGCCTCCAGGGCGAGTCCGGTCTGGTAGGCGTTGTAGCCGCCGTAGAGCGCCTCGGTCGGCATGCTGGAGTCGTAGGTCATCAGCGCGATCTGGTCGACCCGGCGGGCGGTGGCGGCGAAGTACGCCTGGTCCCACCACTTGCCGTGGCCGGTGAACGCGATGCCCAGGTTGTGCTGGTAGGGCAGCGGGTCGATCTGCGGGGCGGCCACCGAGAGCACCGCGCCGCGCCCCGCGGTGACCGGGCGGACCCGCTCCAGCAGGTCCAGCCAGCCCTTCGAACCGGGCCGGATCGGCTCCATGTCGAAGTGCACGCCGTCGAAGCCCTGGTCCAGCACCTGACCGGCGGAGGCGGTGACCCGCTCGCGGGTGGCGGTGTCCTCCAGGTCGAGGGCGTCCCTCTCGGGCTTCACCTCGTCGCCGAGCCAGGCCTGCACCCGGATCCCGGGCAGCGCCCGGTGCGCGGCCTCGGTGAACCACCGCGCACGGGGGTGCACGGAAGGCGGCAGCGAGCCGTCGTGCTCCAGCGGGCCGGTGTGCACGTAGAGGTCGCGCACACCGGTGCCGGCCAGCCGCCGGGCGAGTTCGGCGACGTCGGCGTCACCCTTCCGGCCGTCCACCCAGGCATGGCCGAGCCAGACGGCGTCGCGGCCCCGGCTGCGGGCCTCGGGGGAGGGGTCGCCGACGTACTGCAGGCGCAGCGCGAGCGCCGCCGAACCGACCGGCACGGCCACCACGGCGAGCGCCGCCACCGCCACCACCACGGCCTTCCGCCACCGGGACCAGCCGCGCCAGCGGGCCCGCAGCGCCCCCGCCAGGGCCCCCGCCCGGCGCAGCGCCCCGCGCGCCCCGTCTCGAAAAGGTATCCGGAATGTGGTCATGCCGTGGGCTCCCCCCTCATGGCCGAGCACTCAGGATACGGAACTGGTGGTCACCACCCGGCGATCGCCGGATACCCTGGCCACGTGCGTCCCCGATTCAGCGGGTTCGCAAAGCCGACAGCCGTCGCACCCAGGGAGAAGCCCCATGGCCACTGCAGCCACGCCGTCCGTCACCCAGCAGAGCCGCGCGAACGCGCTGCGCGAGGCCCTCGCCACCCGTGTGGTGGTCGCCGACGGGGCGATGGGCACCATGCTCCAGGCACAGGACCCCACGCTGGAGGACTTCCAGAACCTGGAGGGCTGCAACGAGGTCCTCAACCTCACCCGGCCCGACATCGTCCGCTCGGTGCACGACGCCTACTTCGCGGTCGGCGTGGACTGCGTGGAGACCAACACCTTCGGCGCCAACCACTCCGCGCTCGGCGAGTACGAGATCGCCGACCGCGTCTTCGAGCTCTCCGAGGCGGGCGCCCGGCTGGCCCGTGAGGCCGCCGACGCGCACGGCGCCGAGGACGGTCGGCTGCGCTGGGTGCTCGGCTCGATCGGCCCCGGCACCAAGCTGCCGACCCTCGGCCACGCCCCGTACGAGACGCTGCGCGAGGGCTTCCGGCAGAACGCGGCCGGCCTGATCGCCGGCGGCGCGGACGCCCTGCTGGTGGAGACCAGCCAGGACCTGCTGCAGACCAAGGCGGCGATCCTGGGCTCCAAGCAGGCGCTGGCCGAGGCGGGCGTGGACCTGCCGGTGCTGGTCCAGGTGACCGTGGAGACCACCGGCACCATGCTGCTCGGCTCGGAGATCGGCGCGGCGCTGACCGCCCTGGAGCCGCTGGGCGTGGACTACATCGGCCTGAACTGCGCCACCGGCCCGGCCGAGATGAGCGAGCACCTGCGCTACCTGGCGAAGAACGCCCGGATCGGCCTGTCCTGCATGCCGAACGCCGGTCTGCCGGTGCTGGGCAAGGACGGCGCGCACTACCCGCTGAGCCCGGTCGAGCTGGCCGACGCGCACGACGTCTTCACCCGCGAGTACGGGCTGTCGCTGGTCGGCGGCTGCTGCGGCACCACGCCGGAGCACCTGCGCCAGGTGGTCGAGCGGGTGCAGGGCCGCCCGGTGGCCGCGCGCGACCCGCGCCCGGAGCCGGCCGCCGCCTCGCTGTACCAGTCGGTGCCGTTCCGCCAGGACACCTCGTACCTGGCGATCGGCGAGCGCACCAACGCCAACGGCTCCAAGAAGTTCCGCGAGTCGATGCTGGCCGGCGACTGGCAGGCCTGTGTGGAGATCGCCCGCGACCAGATCCGGGACGGCTCGCACCTGCTGGACCTGTGCGTGGACTACGTCGGGCGCGACGGCGTCGCCGACATGAAGGAGATCGCCGCCCGGCTGGCCACCGCCTCGACCCTGCCGATCGTGCTGGACTCCACCGAGCCGGAGGTGCTGCGGGCGGGTCTGGAGGCGCTGGGCGGTCGCGCGGTGCTCAACTCGGTCAACTACGAGGACGGCAACGCCCCGGAGTCCCGCTTCGGCCGGATCGCCGCGCTGGCCCGCGAGCACGGCGCCGGTCTGATCGCGCTCACCATCGACGAGGAGGGCCAGGCCCGCACCGCCGACAAGAAGGTCGGGATCGCCGAGCGGCTGATCGGCGAGCTCACCGCGGACTACGGCATCGACGAGGGCTCGATCCTGGTCGACTGCCTGACCTTCACCCTGGCGACCGGTCAGGAGGAGTCCCGCCGGGACGGCATCGAGACCATCGAGGCGATCCGCGAGCTGAAGCGCCGCCGCCCGGCGGTGCAGACCACGCTGGGCCTGTCCAACATCTCCTTCGGCCTCAACCCGGCCGCCCGGGTCGTCCTCAACTCGGTCTTCCTGCACGAGTGCGTGGAGGCCGGCCTGGACTCGGCGATCGTGCACGCCTCCAAGATCCTGCCGATCTCGCGGATCCCGGAGGACCAGCGCGAGGCCGCGCTCGACCTGGTGTACGACCGCCGCCGGGACGGCTACGACCCGCTGCAGCGCCTGCTGGAGCTGTTCGAGGGCGTCTCCTCGGCCTCGGTCAAGGCGTCCAAGGCGGAGGAACTGGCCGCGCTGCCGCTGGAGGAGCGGCTCCAGCGCCGGATCATCGACGGCGAGCGCAACGGCCTGGAGGCCGACCTGGACGAGGCGCTGACGGCCCGCCCGGCGCTGGAGATCATCAACGACACCCTGCTGTCCGGCATGAAGGTGGTCGGCGAGCTGTTCGGCTCCGGCCAGATGCAGCTGCCGTTCGTGCTCCAGTCCGCCGAGGTGATGAAGTCCGCGGTGGCGCACCTGGAGCCGTACATGGAGAAGTCCGACTCGGAGGGCAAGGGCACCATCGTGCTGGCCACCGTGAAGGGCGACGTCCACGACATCGGCAAGAACCTGGTCGACATCATCCTGTCCAACAACGGCTACAACGTCGTCAACCTGGGCATCAAGCAGCCGGTCTCGGCGATCCTGGACGCCGCGCAGGAGCACAACGCGGACGTCATCGGGATGTCCGGCCTGCTGGTGAAGTCCACCGTGATCATGAAGGAGAACCTGGAGGAGCTGAACCAGCGCAAGCTGGCGGCCCAGTTCCCGGTGATCCTCGGCGGCGCCGCGCTGACCCGCGCCTACGTCGAGCAGGACCTGCACGAGATCTACGAGGGCGAGGTCCGCTACGCCCGGGACGCCTTCGAGGGCCTGCGGCTGATGGACGCGCTGATCGCGGTCAAGCGCGGGGTGCCCGGCGCCGTGCTGCCGGAGCTCAAGCAGCGCCGGCACGCCCGGGTGGAGGTCGAGGAGCCGGAGGAGGTCAACCTCGGCCAGATCCGCTCCGACGTGGCACTGGACAACCGGGTGCCGGCCCCGCCGTTCTGGGGCGAGCGGATCGTCAAGGGCGTGCCGTTCGCCGACTACGCCTCCTGGCTGGACGAGGACGCGCTGTTCAAGGGGCAGTGGGGCCTGAAGGCCGCCCGCACCGGCGAGGGGCCGTCCTACGAGGAGCTGGTGGAGACCGAGGGCCGGCCGCGGCTGCGGATGTGGCTGGACCGGCTGCAGACCGAGGGCTGGCTGGAGGCGGCCGTGGTCTACGGCTACTTCCCGGCCAACTCCAAGGGCGACGACCTGATCGTCTTCCACGAGGACGGCACCGAGCGGACCCGCTTCACCTTCCCGCGCCAGCGGCGCGGGCGGCGGCTGTGCCTGGCGGACTTCTTCCGCCCGGAGGAGTCCGGGGTGCGCGACGTGGTGGGCCTGCAGGTGGTCACCATGGGCAACCGGATCTCCGAGGCGGCCAACGAGCTGTTCGCGAACAACTCCTACCGCGACTACCTGGAGCTGCACGGGCTGTCCGTCCAGCTGGCCGAGGCGCTGGCCGAGTTCTGGCACGCCCGGGTCCGCTACGAGCTGGGCTTCGGCGACGAGGACCCGCAGGACGTCAAGGACATGTTCGCGCTCAAGTACCGCGGTGCCCGCTTCTCGCTGGGCTACGGCGCCTGCCCGGAGCTGGAGGACCGCGCCAAGATCGCCGAGCTGCTGAAGCCCGAGCGGATCGGCGTGGTGCTCTCCGAGGAGTTCCAGCTGCACCCGGAGCAGTCGACCGACGCGATCGTGATCCACCACCCCGAGGCGAAGTACTTCAACGCCCGGTAACGCCCGTGTCGCGCAGCGTTCGCTCTTTCCGGGCGAGCGGGGCGTATCCTTGATGATCCTGAACGGGCCGGTCCGCTCAAAAGCGGGCCGGCCCGTGCCATCCCCGGGGCCGATCCGGGCACGGACGGAAGGATCCCGCCATGACCACCATCTCCACCGCCACCCAGATCCTCGGCGGCGACGACCGGGGCCTCCAGGCGGTGCTGCTGGACATGGACGGGACGCTGGTCGACACCGAGGACTACTGGTGGCAGGCCGAGTGCTCGCTCTTCGCCGACCTCGGCCACCAGTTGACCGCCGAGGACCGCGCCCACGTGGTCGGCGGTCCGATGACCCGGGTGATCGACCACCTGCTGAGCAGCACCGGCGTGGACCTGTCGCCGGCCGACCTGACCGTGCTGATCAACCAGCGCTTCGTCGACCTCCTGGGCGGCGGGGTGCCGCTGATGCCGGGCGCCGAGCGGCTGCTCAACACGCTGGCCGCGCACGGCGTGCCGGCCGCGCTGGTGTCCGCCTCGCACCGGCACATCATCGACATCGTGCTCCGCTCGCTGGGCGCCGAGCACTTCGCGTTCTCGGTCGCCGGGGACGAGGTCCCGCGCACCAAGCCGCACCCGGACCCGTACCTGGAGGCGGCCCGCCGGCTGGGCGCCGACCCGGCGCGCTGCGTGGTGGTCGAGGACGCGCCGACCGGGGTGCGGGCCGCCGAGGCGGCCGGCTGCCCGGTGATCGCGGTGCCCTCGGTGACGCCGATCGAGCCCGCGCCCGGCCGGCTGGTGCTGTCCTCGCTGGAGCAGGTCGACCTGGAGCTGCTGCGCTCCCTCGTGACCTCGCGAGTGTGATTGTCGTCTCATCGCAGAGTGGGTGGAACCACCGCCAAGCGGGCGGAGGCGGCCGGGCCCCGGGGGAGCGTCCCGGGAGAAAACGGGCATTGCCTGACAACTCGTCGGACAGGCCTGACCAGAGCCCGTCGCCGTGTCCCAACCGTCACCTGCGAGGGGGCCGGGGGTGTCTGTTCGATATGGCACGCTACTCGGGTTCGTTGCAACCCCAGCCCAGGCACCGCCGCTGACGGGCACCCCCGTCGTGCCCGCGGTCGCAGCCGGACCGCACCCCAGAAGGACGCGACCCGTGAAGACTCCAGCTGAACGACTGGCCGTGCTCGGCTGTGCCGGAATCGTCGCCGCCTCGGTGGCCGGCTGCGGCTCGGTCACCGACGCCGTCAAGGGGGACGGCGACAAGTCCATCACCCTGGGCACCACCGCGCTGACCAGCGCCCTCGACCCGGCCGTCGCCTACGACGCGGGCTCCTGGCTGCTGCTGCGCAACACCTTCCAGTCGCTGCTGACCTACCCGGCCGCGTCCAGCGCGCCCACCCCGGACGCCGCCCAGTCCTGCGAGTTCACCGCCGGCGACGCCACCCAGTACCACTGCACGCTCAAGACCGGGCTGAAGTTCTCCAACGGCCACGCGCTCACCGCCGCCGACGTCGTCTACTCGATCCAGCGGACCCTGAAGATCAACGACCCGAACGGCCCGGCCGGCCTGCTGTCGTCGATCAAGTCCGTCGAGGCGCCCAACGACACCGAGGTGGTCTTCCACCTCGGCCAGCCCGACGCCACCCTGCCCGCCAAGCTGGCCGGCCCGGCCGGCGCCATCGTCGACCAGGAGATCTACCCGGCCGACAAGGCGCTGCCCAACGACAAGCTGGTCGGCTCCGGCCCGTACCGGATCGACTCGGTCGAGGCGATGGCCAAGGGCGGCCCGGCCAAGGTCGTGCTGCTGCCCAACGACAAGTACACCGGCGACGCCAAGCTGCGGAACAAGAAGTTCATCCTGCGCTACTTCGACAAGCCGGCCGACCTCAAGGCCGCGCTGGACAGCGGCGCCGTCGACCTGGCCGACAACAGCCTGGAGCCCAACACCGCGGCCCAGATCCTCTCCGACCAGCAGGGCGGCAAGACCGACCTGCGCGTCGTCGAGGGCGACAGCAACGACACCCGCTACCTGGTCTTCAACACCAAGGACGCCACCGGCGGCAACGTCGCGGTGCGCCAGGCCGCCGCCCAGCTGATCGACCGCAAGTCGCTGGCCCGCGACGTCTTCGCGCGCACCGTCCAGCCGCTGTACTCGATGGTCCCGGCCGGCGTCACCGGCCACAACACGGCCTTCTTCGACCGCTACGGCGACCAGGACGTCACCAAGGCCAAGGCGATCCTCACCGCCGCCAAGGTCCAGACCCCGGTCAAGCTCAGCATCACCTGGGCGCGCTCGCGTGCCGAGTCCGCCGAGGCCGAGACCCTGAAGAAGCAGCTGGAGGCCGGCGGCCTGTTCCAGGTCACGGTCCAGCAGGAGCCCGACTGGGACTCCTACAAGAAGGGCTGGAACGAGGGCAAGTACCAGGCGTACATCATCGGCTGGTTCGCGGACTACCCGGACCCGGACAACTACGTCGCCCCGCTGATCGTCGACGGCGGCTCCTACCACCACGGCTGGGACGACCCGCGGATCAGCCAGCGGCTGGTGCCCGACACCCTCCGGCAGACCGACCGGGCCGCGGCGACCAACAGCTACGCCCAGATCCAGGGCATCGTGGCCGAGAACGCCCCGCTCATCCCGCTGTTCCAGAACAAGGCCTTCTTCACCTCCCGCTCCAACATCACCGGCGTCGAGTCCACCGTCGACACCACCGGCTTCTTCCGCTTCTGGGAGATCGGCCGGAGCGGCAAGTAACGCCCGCGGACAGCACGGCGGCCCGCCCGCCCCGCCCGGCCTCGGCCGGGGGGGAGCGGACGGGCCGCCGTCCGTCGTCCCGCGCCGCCTACAGCGTGCCCGGGCGCACCAGCCCGCTCTCGTAGGCGTACACCGCCGCCTGCACCCGGTCGCGCAGCTGGAGCTTGGTCAGCACATGGCCGACGTGCGTCTTCACCGTCGTCTCGCTGACGAACAGCTCCGCCGCGATCTCCGCGTTCGACAGCCCGCGCGCCACCAGCTTCAGCACCTCCAGCTCCCGCTCGGTCAGCGCGTTCAGCGCCTGCGGCGGCGCCTCCTCGCCCGACGGCAGCTTGGTGGCGTACATGTCCAGCAGCCGCCGGGTGATCGACGGCGCCAGCATCGCCGCGCCGTCCGCCACCACCCGGATCGCCTGCACCAGCTCCTCGGCCGGCACGTCCTTCAGCAGGAAGCCGCTCGCCCCCGCGCGCAGCGCCTCCACCACGTACTCGTCCAGGTCGAAGGTGGTCAGCACCAGCACCTTCGCCGGCCCGTCCCGCCCCGGCCCGGCGATCCGGCGGGTCGCCTCCACACCGTCCATCCGCGGCATCCGGATGTCCATCAGCACCACGTCGGGCTGCAGCGCCCGCACCTGGTCCAGCGCCTGCTGGCCGTCGCCGGCCTCACCGACCACCACCAGGTCGGACTCGGCCTCCAGGATCATCCGGAAACCGGTGCGCAGCAGCGGCTGGTCGTCGACCAGCAGCACTCGGATCGTCACCTACGACTCCTCGTTCGTCGGATCCCCCGTGGGATCGCGCTCGTCGGACGTACGCGCCAGCGGCAGCGGGTACGGCGGGGGCGTGCCGCCGAACTCCGGGCAGCTGGCCTGGTGGTCGCACCAGTCGCAGAGCCGGTTGCGGGTCGCCGGGAAGTCGCCGGTCGCCACCGCCCGGCCGATCCGCTCCCACAGCGCCAGCAGCTTGCGCTCCACCGCGAGCAGGTCCGCCTCGTCCGGGTCGTAGCTGACCACGTCCCCGCCGCCGCCCAGGTAGACCAGCTGCAGCCGTTTGGGGATCACGCCCTTCCAGCGCCAGACCACCAGTGCGTAGAACTTCATCTGGAACATCGCCTTGCCCTCGAAGTCCCGCGAGGGCGCCCGGCCGGTCTTGTAGTCCACCAGCCGGACCTCACCGGTCGGCGCGACGTCCACCCGGTCGATGTAGCCGCGCAGCAGCAGCCCCGACTCCAGCGCCGTCTCCACGTACAGCTCGCGCTCCACCGGGTGCAGCCGGGTCGGGTCCTCCAGCCGGAACCACTGCCCGACCAGCTTCTCGGCGTCCGCCAGCCAGCGGGTCAGCGCCGCGCCGTCCGGGTCCTCCGGGAACAGCCCGGCCAGCTCCGGGCGCTCGCCCAGCAGCCGCTCCCACTGCGGGCGCAGCAGCCCCAGCGCCCGCTCCGGCGTCCGGTCGGCCGCCGGCGAGTCGAACAGCCGCTCCAGCACCGCGTGCACCAGGGTGCCCCGGGTCGCCGCCGAGCTCGGCGGCTCCGGCAACCGGTCGATCACCCGCAGCCGGTACAACAGCGGGCAGGTGAGGAAGTCGCCCGCACGCGACGGGGACAGCCCGGTCGGGGCCGCCGCCGGACGGGGCGGCGCCGCGGCGGAGCCGCTGGTCTCGGTCTGCTGCATACCCAAGACCCTATTGCCCCCTGCTGTCATCCCGCTGCCACGGTGCTGCCGCAAAGCGCCCGCCACGGGGTATGAAGGCAGTGGGAAGGCGAGGGGCGGGCGCCGCGCGGCGGTCCCGATCACGTAGCGTGGGCGCACCGGCGCGCGGCGCACGCCGGGGGCGACGGACGAAGGGAACACGGTGAGCGACTCCAGGGGGCACCAGACCTCCGACCAGCCACCGCACGGCGGCAACACCCGGCCGGGGCCCCCACCGCCCCGCGAGCCGGAACCCCGCGGCGGCATCCTGGTGGGCCGCCCCTTCGGCGTGCCGATCTACGTCACCCCGTCCTGGTTCGTCATCGCCGCCCTCATCACCTGGGTCTTCGGCGGCCGGCTCGACCAGGTGCTGCCCCACCTCGGCGCCACCCGCTACCTGATCGCGTTCTCCTTCGCCGTCGCCTTCTACGGCTCGGTCCTGGTCCACGAACTCGCCCACACCCTGGTCGCGCTGCGCTACAAGCTGGGCGTGCGCCGCATCCAGCTCCAGTTCTTCGGCGGCGTCTCGGAGATCGAGAACGAGGCCGAACGCCCCTGGCGGGAGTTCTGGCTGGCCTTCGTCGGCCCGCTGCTGTCGCTCGTCCTCGGCGGCGTCTTCTACCTCGCCCTGCAGGCCGTCGAGGTCTCCACCGTCCCCGGCGTCCTGCTCACCGGCCTGATGGTCTCCAACCTCGTCGTCGCCGCCTTCAACCTGCTGCCCGGCCTGCCGCTGGACGGCGGCCGGATGCTGCGCGCCGTCGTCTGGGCCGTCACCGGACGGCCGATGGCCGGCACCGTCGCCGCCGCCTGGGCCGGGCGGGCCCTCGCCATCGCCGTCCTGATCGGCCTGCCGCTGATCAGCTCCGCCCGCACCCTCGAACGCAGCCGCACCGACACCCTGGTCGACGCGGTGCTCGCCGCCGTCCTCGCCGCCATCATCTGGAACGGCGCCACCGGCGCGCTGCGCAACGCCCGGCTCAAGGAGGTCCTGCCCGGCCTGCGGCTGCGCGACCTCGCCCGGCGGGCCGTCGAGGTCACCGCCGACACCTCGCTCGGCGAGGCCATGCGGCGCGCCCACGAGGCGCAGGCCGGGGCCGTGGTGGTCATCGACGGCCGGGGCGAGCCGATCGCCCTCGTCCGGGAGTCCGCCGTCCGCTCGGTCCCCGAGCGCCGCCGCCCCTGGGTCGCCGTCGGCCCGCTCGCCCGCGACCTCGAACCCGGCCTGCGGCTGCCCGCCGACCTGGCCGGCGAGGACCTGCTGCGCGCCGTGCGGGCCACCCCCGCCGGGGAGTACCTGGTCGTCGAGGAGGACGGGCGGGTGTTCGGCGTCGCGGCGCTCACCGACATCGAGCAGCGCCTGACCGCCGCCGTCACCGGCCGCTGAGAAGGATCACCTGGTAAGCCGGAGGGTTCGCTTCCCTTAGGATTGTCCGCATGTCCGAACCGACCGGTGCCGCCCGCCGACGAGGGCCCTTCCAGGTCGGGGACCAGGTCCAGCTGACCGACCCCAAGGGCCGCCACTACACGTTCACGCTCCAGGCCGGGAACCAGTTCCACACCCACAAGGGTGCGTTCCCCCACGACGAGCTGATCGGCGCCCCCGAGGGCACGGTCGTGCGCACCACGGGGAACGTCCCGTACCTCGCGCTGCGCCCCCTGCTCCCCGACTACGTCCTGTCCATGCCGCGCGGGGCCGCCGTGATCTACCCCAAGGACGCGGGGCAGATCCTGGCCATGGCCGACATCTTCGCGGGCGCCCGCGTGGTCGAGGCCGGCGTCGGCTCCGGTGCGCTCTCCACCTACCTGCTGCGCGCCGTCGGCGACACCGGCATGCTCGCCTCCTACGAGCGCCGCCAGGACTTCGCCGACATCGCCCAGGGCAACGTCGAGCGCTACTTCGGCGGGCCGCACCCGGCGTGGAAGCTCACCGTGGGCGACCTCCAGGACAACCTCGTCGAGACCGACGTCGACCGCGTCATCCTCGACATGCTCGCCCCCTGGGAGTGCCTGGACGTCGCCTCCGAGGCGCTCGTCCCCGGCGGCCTCATCTGCTGCTACGTGGCCACCACCACGCAGATGTCCAGGACCGTCGAGGCGCTGCGCGAGCACGGCACCTTCACCGAGCCGCAGGCCTGGGAGACCATGGTCCGCACCTGGCACCTGGAGGGCCTGGCCGTCCGCCCGGACCACCGGATGATCGGCCACACCGGCTTCCTGCTCACCGCCCGCCGGCTCGCCGACGGCGTCGAGCCGCCGCTGCGCCGCCGCCGCCCGGCCAAGGGCGCCTACGGCGAGGACTACGACAACGGGGCCCCCGAGCCGACGCTGCAGGAGCGCGCCGCCGCCCGGGCCGCCGCCCGCACCGAGGCCGCGGAGCAGGCCGTCCTCGACTGAGCCGCCCGACGAAGACGCCTCCCGGAGGGGTGGTACGGCAGCGCCGTGCCACCCCTCCCGCGTCCGGGCACACCCGCACCACCTCGCGGTCGCCCCGGTGTGGGACGATGCTCGCTCACACAGACCACTGGAGGGGACGCCTGGTGGAGACCGCGGTCGGCACGACGGCTGGACAGCAGACCGCCACGGGCCCAACCGGCCCCCGGCACGGGCGCACCGCCCCCTGGCACTGGGCCGTGACGGTGGCCGGCTGCGCCGCCGTGGTGACCGCCGCCCTCGTCGCCGGCCCCGCCAGCGGCGCCCCCGCGCCCGCCCGGCCCACCCCCAGGGCGCTGCCCGCGGCCGCCGCCCCCGACCCGTCGAAGGCCGAACTCCCGCTCGACTGCGGGCCGTTCCCGGTCACCGTGGCCGTCAGCTTCGCCGCCGACCTCGGCGACGGCCGCCCCGGCACCGTCGCCGCCGCGCACTGCGCCGCCGAGAACGGCACCCCGCCCGACGCCGTCTACCTGCTCGGCACCGGCACCGACGGGCGCCCCGCGGTGCTGGCCACCCTGCTCTCCGAGCGCGAGAACCTCACCGTCAGCCGCCTCGCGCTGCGCTCCGACGGGGCCGTCACCGCCCACGCGCAGGGCTACTCCGGCGACGACGTACCGCGGTTCGCGCCCGACATCTCGCTCTCCCTCACCTGGACGCGCAAGGGCGGCGGCTGGGACCGTTCCCAGACCGCCGCCCCGTTGAGCCTCACCTAGGCCCTGTCCAGTAGGCCCTGTCCAGCGGCTCGTGGTGACGAACCCCTACTCCGCGTCAGGCCCGTACACCTCGACGCCGTCCGCGGCCCGGCGCACGTGGATGCAGTCGCCGGGGCAGTCCTTCACCGAGTCCACGACGTCCTGAAGCAGCGTCAGCGGCACCGGCACCGTCTCGCCGGGCTGCTGGCGCAACTCGTCGTCCTCGCCCTTCACATACGCGAGGCCGTCGATGTCCAGCTCGAAGACCTCCGGCGCGTACTGCGCGCAGATGCCGTCGCCGGTGCACAGATCCTGGTCGATCCACACCTCCAGCGGCTCGGAAGCCGCCTTCGACTCGCTCACCGACATGATGATTGTCCGCCGTTTCTGTCCCGGGACGCCCCGTCCTGGGGCATTCCCGCCATTCGTACAACGATCGGACCCCGTGCGTCGGTCGCGATCGGATATCGACTCGATCGACGATACATCTGGTCCGCTTTGGCCCGTGCGCGGTGGGTATCCCCCTAGCAGAGGGGAAGCACGCGAGGGCGAAGATCGGACACGCCCGTTCCATCTTTCTTGATCTAGGGGTTTACGGACCCCTGGTCCCAGGTAGGGTCTGGAAGCGTCCAGCTCCCCGGAGGAGGTGAGGACCGTGGCAGCCCACGATGACGACTACAACCGCAGCACCGGCAGGCCCGCTCGTGGTTCCGACGAGGCCGCTCAGGTCTCGTACCTTGAGCAGGAAATCGCCGTGCTGCGCCGCAAGCTCGCCGACTCGCCGCGCAATTCGAGAATCCTCGAAGAGCGGATCGTCGAGCTCCAGACCAACCTGGCCGGCGTGACCGCCCAGAACGAACGGCTCGCCTCCACCCTGCGTGAGGCCCGCGACCAGATCGTGGCCCTCAAGGAGGAAGTGGACCGGCTGGCACAGCCCCCGGCCGGATTCGGCGTCTTCCTCAGCGCCAACGAGGACGACACCGCCGACATCTTCACCGGCGGCCGCAAGCTCCGCGTGAACGTCAGCCCCAACGTCGCCCTCGACGAGCTGCGGCGCGGCCAGGAAGTCATGCTCAACGAGGCCCTCAACATCGTGGACGCGATGGCCTTCGAGCGCATCGGCGACCTCGTCACCCTCAAGGAGGTCCTGGAGGACGGCGAGCGGGCCCTGGTCATCGGCCACACCGACGAGGAGCGGGTGGTGCGCCTCGCCGAACCGCTGCGCGAGACCACCCTCCGGGCGGGGGACGCCCTGCTGCTGGAACCGCGTTCCGGCTACGTGTACGAGGTCGTGCCGAAGGCCGAGGTCGAGGAACTGGTCCTCGAGGAGGTCCCGGACATCGACTACCGCCAGATCGGCGGCCTGTCCAACCAGATCGAGCTGATCCGCGACGCGGTCGAGCTGCCCTACCTGCACGCCGAGCTCTTCAAGGAGTACGAGCTGCGCCCGCCCAAGGGCGTGCTGCTCTACGGCCCGCCCGGCTGCGGCAAGACGCTGATCGCCAAGGCCGTGGCGAACTCGCTGGCCAAGAAGGTCGCCGAGGTCACCGGCCGCCCCCAGGGGAAGAGCTACTTCCTCAACATCAAGGGCCCCGAGCTGCTCAACAAGTACGTCGGCGAGACCGAGCGGCAGATCCGCCTGGTCTTCCAGCGGGCCCGCGAGAAGGCCGGCGAGGGCACCCCCGTCATCGTCTTCTTCGACGAGATGGAGTCCCTCTTCCGCACCCGCGGCTCCGGTGTCAGCTCGGACGTCGAGAACACCATCGTCCCCCAGCTGCTCGCCGAGATCGACGGCGTGGAGGGCCTGGAGAACGTCATCGTCATCGGCGCCTCGAACCGCGAGGACATGATCGACCCGGCGATCCTGCGGCCCGGCCGCCTGGACGTCAAGATCAAGATCGAGCGCCCGGACGCCGAGGCGGCCAAGGACATCTTCTCCAAGTACCTCAAGGACTCGCTGCCCTTCCACCCGGACGACGTCAAGGAGCACGACGGCTCCGTCGAGGCCACGGTGGCGGCGATGATCCAGTCGGTGGTGGAGCGGATGTACTCCGAGACCGAGGAGAACCGCTTCCTGGAGGTCACCTACGCCAACGGTGACAAGGAGGTCCTGTACTTCAAGGACTTCAACTCCGGCGCGATGATCCAGAACATCGTCGACCGGGCCAAGAAGATGGCCATCAAGGACTACCTCGACCACGGCCAGCGCGGTCTGCGGGTCTCCCACCTGCTCAACGCCTGCGTGGACGAGTTCAAGGAGAACGAGGACCTGCCGAACACCACCAACCCGGACGACTGGGCCCGGATCTCCGGCAAGAAGGGCGAGCGGATCGTCTTCATCCGCACCCTGGTCACGGGGAAGCAGGGCGCCGAGTCCGGCCGCTCCATCGACACTGTCGCGAACACCGGGCAGTACCTGTAACCGACCCGGTCCGGGCCTCCCGGAACGCTCGCACCCCGTCCGGCTGTGGCGCCTCGCGGCCCCGCAGCCGGACGGCGCGTCTCGGGACCCGCCGGTCGGTACCGCGTTCTAGGCTCGACCCACCGTTCGCGGGCAGACGGCCGGCGTCGGTGTTGTTCAGCGGTACGTCAGCGTGGACCGCCCGCCGGGGGCGGCCCACCGGGCAAGGAGGGCCGCATGACCGTACGGCGCGTGATGGGCATCGAGACCGAGTACGGGATCTCCGTGCCCGGGCACCCCAACGCCAACGCCATGCTCACCTCGTCCCAGATCGTCAACGCGTACGCGGCGGCGATGCACCGGGCACGGCGGGCCCGCTGGGACTTCGAGGAGGAGAATCCGCTGCGCGACGCCCGGGGCTTCGACCTCGCACGGGACGTCGCCGACGCCAGCCAGCTGACCGACGAGGACATCGGCCTCGCCAACGTCATCCTCACCAACGGCGCGCGGTTCTACGTGGACCACGCGCACCCCGAGTACAGCTCGCCCGAGGTGACCAACCCGCGCGACGCCGTGCTCTGGGACAAGGCCGGCGAACGGATCATGGCGGCCGCCGCACAGCGCGCGCTGGAGCTGCCCAACGGGCAGAACATCCACCTCTACAAGAACAACACCGACAACAAGGGCGCCTCCTACGGCACCCACGAGAACTACCTGATGAAGCGGGCGACCCCGTTCGCCGACATCGTCCGCCACCTCACCCCCTTCTTCGTCTCGCGCCAGGTGGTCACCGGCGCCGGCCGGGTCGGCATCGGCCAGGACGGCTCCGCCCACGGCTTCCAGATCAGCCAGCGCGCCGACTTCTTCGAGGTCGAGGTCGGCCTGGAGACCACCCTCAAACGGCCGATCATCAACACCCGGGACGAACCGCACGCCGACGCCGAGAAGTACCGCCGGCTGCACGTGATCATCGGGGACGCCAACCTCTCGGAGATCTCCACCTACCTCAAGCTCGGCACCACCTCGCTGGTCCTGGCCATGATCGAGGACGCCTTCATCACCTCCGACCTGGCCGTCGACCAGCCGGTGCGCACCCTGCACCGGATCTCCCACGACCCCACGCTGAAGCACCTGGTCACGCTGCGCAGCGGGCGCCGGCTCACCGCCGTCCAGCTCCAGCTGGAGTACTTCGAGCTGGCCCGCAAGTACGTCGAGGACCGCTTCGGCACCGACGCCGACGAGCAGACCGTGGACGTACTGGCCCGCTGGGAGGACGTGCTGGGCCGCCTGGAGCGCGACCCGATGTCGCTCTCCCGCCAGCTGGACTGGATCGCCAAGCGGGAGATCCTGGAGGGCTACCGCAGCCGGGACGGCCTGGAGTGGGACAGCCCGCGGCTGCAGCTGGTCGACCTCCAGTACAGCGACGTGCGGCCCGAGAAGGGCCTCTACAACCGCCTGGTGGCCCGCGGCCGGTTCGACCGGCTGCTGACCGAGGAGGAGGTCGTCAGGGCCGTCGGCAAGCCGCCGGAGGACACCCGGGCGTACTTCCGCGGGCGCTGCCTGGAACAGTACGCCGAGCACGTCGCGGCGGCCTCCTGGGACTCGGTGATCTTCGACCTGCCGGGCCGGGACTCGCTCCAGCGGGTGCCCACCCTGGAGCCGCTGCGCGGCACCCGCAACCACGTCAAGGAGCTGCTGGACCGCTGCCGCACGGCGGAGGACCTGCTGCGGGTCCTCTCCGGCGGGTAGCCGGGTCACTTTCCGATCACCACGGGTGAACGCCGGGCAAATGGGAATCATCCGGGGTGACGGCGGACGTTGGACAGGAAGCGCCACCGGCAAACCGGAAGCGGGTTGTCGCACCTTGTGTATAGGGTCGGTGCAGCAAGCAACGACCAAACCGTGCCAGACGATCGAGCGGGGTGAGGTAAATGGCGAGCAAGGACACCGGCGGCGGCCAGCAGCGGGCGAACCGCTCCTCCGAGGAGGTCGAGGAGCAGGCCGCGGAAGCGCAGAATTCGGATGACCTCAAGGAACGCCAGGAAAAGCTGAGCGACGACGTCGACGCGGTTCTGGACGAAATCGACGAGGTCCTGGAATCGAACGCCGAGGATTTCGTGCGGCAGTTCGTGCAAAAGGGCGGACAGTAATTCCGTCCGGAATCCGGGAGGCTGCCCGGCGGCATTCCGGGAATCCACGGTCGCGAACGATGACGGCGGACGGGCGGCGGGAGCCGTCCGTCCGTCCGGTCCGGCCCCGCACCGTGCTGGACAGTGATCGTCCGGCCGGTAGGGTGCGGGCAGTGCGCGCTTCAAGCTACCTGGAAGGAATCGTGTGGAAGCCAACACTCGTGGCACCGGGCGTCTACCGGCTGCCTTCCTGACCCCGGGGTCCTCGTCGTTCCTCGACTTCCTGGAGGCCCACCGGCCCGAGTTGATCCCCGGCCGGCGCCGGCTGCCCGAGGGCGTCATCGAGGCCCCGCACGGCACGACCATCGTCGCCGCGGTCTTCGACGGCGGCGTGGTCCTCGCCGGTGACCGCCGCGCGACCATGGGCAACGTGATCGCCCAGCGGGACATGGAGAAGGTCTTCCCGGCCGACGAGTACAGCGCGATCGGCATCGCCGGCACCGCCGGCCTCGCGATCGAGATGGTCCGGATGTTCCAGCTGGAGCTGGAGCACTACGAGAAGATCGAGGGCACCGTGCTCTCCCTGGAGGGCAAGGCCAACCGGCTCACCACCATGATCCGGGGCAACCTCGGCATGGCGATGCAGGGCCTGGCGGTCGTCCCGATGTTCGCCGGCTACGACCTCGACCTCGGCCGCGGCCGGATCTTCACCTACGACGTCACCGGCGGCCGTTCCGAGGAGCGCGGCTTCGCCGCCACCGGCTCCGGCTCGGTCTTCGCCCGCGGCTCGATGAAGAAGCTCCACCGCGACGACCTGACGGCCGACCAGGCCGCCACCATGGTGGTCCAGGCGCTCTACGACGCGGCCGACGACGACTCCGCCACCGGCGGCCCCGACCTCGCCCGCAAGATCTTCCCGATCGTCTCGCTGATCACCGAGGACGGCTTCCGCCGGCTCACCGAGGCCGAGGTCACCGAGATCGCCGTCTCCATCACCGACCAGCGCCTGGCCCACCCCAACGGGCCGCAGGCCCCGCTGCTCTAGCCATCAACTGAGGAAGGAAGGGACGATCGCCGGTGTCCACACCGTTCTACGTCTCCCCCCAGCAGGCCATGGCGGACCGCGCGGAGTACGCCCGCAAGGGCATCGCGCGCGGTCGCAGCGTGGTCGTGCTCACCTACGCGGACGGCATCGTCTTCGTCGCCGAGAACACCTCCCGGGCCCTGCACAAGGTGTCCGAGATCTACGACAAGATCGCCTTCGCGGCGGTCGGCCGGTACAACGAGTTCGAGAACCTGCGCATCGGCGGCGTCCGCTACGCCGACCTGCGCGGCTACACCTACGACCGGGCCGACGTCACCGCCCGGGGCCTGGCCAACGTCTACGCCCAGACGCTCGGCACCATCTTCTCCTCGGTCGGCGAGAAGCCCTACGAGGTCGAGCTGATCGTCGCCGAGGTCGGCCGCACGGCCGAGGACGACCAGATCTACCGGCTCACCCCGGACGGCTCGGTGGTCGACGAGAAGAACTACGTCGTGGTCGGCGGCAACGCCGACTCGATCGGCAACTACCTCGGCCAGCGCCACCGCAGCGGCTTCTCGCTCACCGAGGCCGTCAAGGTGGCCGTGGACTCGCTCGCCCGCGACCCCAACGGCGGCAGCCCGCGCACCCTCACTCCCGACCAGCTGGAGGTGGCGGTCCTGGACCGCCAGCGCTTCCAGCAGCGCAAGTTCAAGCGGATCCTGGGCGGCCAGCTCGCCCGGCTGCTCGACGGCGACCAGTCCGCCGAGTCGGACGACTCGGACGACGCGGACGACAAGGGGAAGCTGGCGGCCACCCCGCCCGGCGACTCCGACCAGTAGTGCCCACGGGGTCCCGTACGGCGGCCGGCGACGGCGGCGGCCGCACGGGACCCCGGTGCCCCTGCGGCGGCCCGGACGGGCTTTCGCGGAGGCGGTTTCGGACAGCTCCCATCAGAGAATGGATGGCCCATGGACCGCCGAATTTTCGGGCTGGAGAACGAGTACGGAGTCACCTGCACGTTCCGCGGGCAGCGCAGGCTGTCCCCGGACGAGGTCGCCCGCTACCTCTTCCGCCGCGTAGTCTCCTGGGGCCGCAGCAGCAACGTGTTCCTGCGCAACGGTGCCCGCCTGTACCTCGACGTCGGCTCCCACCCCGAGTACGCCACCCCCGAGTGCGACGACGTCGTCGAGCTGGTGACGCACGACAAGGCGGGCGAGCGCATCCTCGAAGGTCTGCTGGTCGACGCCGAACGGCGGCTGCACGAGGAGGGCATCGCCGGCGACGTCTACCTCTTCAAGAACAACACCGACTCCGCCGGCAACTCCTACGGCTGCCACGAGAACTACCTGGTGGCCCGGCACGGCGAGTTCTCCCGGCTGGCCGACGTGCTCATCCCGTTCCTGGTGACCCGGCAGCTCATCTGCGGCGCCGGCAAGGTGCTGCAGACCCCCCGCGGCGCGGTCTACTGCGTCAGCCAGCGCGCCGAGCACATCTGGGAGGGCGTCAGCTCGGCGACCACCCGCTCCCGCCCGATCATCAACACCCGCGACGAGCCGCACGCCGACGCCGAGCGCTACCGCCGGCTGCACGTGATCGTCGGCGACTCCAACATGTCGGAGACCACCACCCTGCTCAAGGTGGGCGCCACAGACCTGGTGCTGCGGCTCATCGAGGCCGGCGTGGTGATGCGCGACCTCACCCTGGAGAACCCGATCCGGGCGATCCGCGAGGTCAGCCACGACCTCACCGGCACCCACCAGGTACGGCTCGCCAACGGCCGGGAGGCCAGCGCGCTCGACATCCAGGAGGAGTACTACACCAAGGCCCTGGAGTTCGCCGACCGCAAGGGCATCAACACCGGCACCATCGCGCGCGTCCTCGACCTGTGGGGCCGCACCCTGGAGGCGGTCAGGACCGAACGCCTCGACGGGGTCGCCACCGAGATCGACTGGATCATGAAGTACAAGCTCATCGAGCGCTACCGCGAGAAGCACCAGATGAGCATGAGCAACCCCCGGGTCGCCCAGATCGACCTCGCCTACCACGACATCCACCGCCGTCGCGGCCTGTTCTACCTGCTCCAGGCCAAGAACCAGGCGCAGCGGGTGACCACCGACCTCAAGACCTTCGAGGCCAAGTCGATCCCGCCGCAGACCACCCGGGCCCGGCTGCGCGGCGACTTCATCCGCCGGGCGCAGGAGCAGCGCCGCGACTTCACCGTCGACTGGGTGCACCTCAAGCTGAACGACCAGGCGCAGCGCACCGTGCTCTGCAAGGACCCGTTCCGGTCCGTCGACGAGCGGGTGGAGAAGCTCATCGCCGGCATGTGACCGGCGCGCGGGCGGGGGAGCGGCGCGCGGCCCCCGTCGTCCGTCGGTGTGATCTTCGCGGCGCCCGGTCCCGGTGGTGCCTACCGGGACCGGGCGCCGTCTGCGCATACGCTGTCCGTCGAGTCCGGAGCCGGAGTCCGGAGAGCCGACTTTGACCGACAGTTAGGAACGCCGTGCGCCGCACCGCCGGGTTGCTTCTCACCCTGCCCCTGCTGCTGGCGGTGGCCTGCAGCAGCTCCACCAAGCCCGCCGGTCAGGCCACGCCCACGGCGTCGCCGACCGCCGCGCCCACCGTGCCCGCCCCGGTGAACGAGGCCTCGCCGATGCCGGTGCTGTCCGGCGGGGGCTTCGGGAGCAAGGCCACCATCACCATCCCCGAGGGCCAGCAGCCCAGCGGTCAGTTCGTGGTGAACACCGTCAGCGAGGGGGACCGCCCGGCGGTCAACAAGGGCGACTGGGTGACGGTCAACTACACCGCCAAGGACTGGACCACCGGCAAGGACCTGCCCAGCTCCTACGACTCCGGCGGCAAGCCGCAGCTCTACCAGGCGGGCAGCGGGCAGCTGGTGCCGGCCTTCGACCAGAGCGTGATCGGCAAGAAGGTCGGCAGCCGGCTGCTGGTCGTCGCCCCGCCGGCCGCCGCCTTCGGCACCCAGGGCTCCACCCAGCTCGGCGTCGGCCCCGGCGACACCGTGGTCTTCGTGCTGGACATCATGGAGAGCCTGCCGCCGGACTCCACGCTGTCCGGCACCATGACGCAGGCGCCGACGAACCTGCCGCAGGTCAAGGACAACGGCAAGGCCGCCGTGACCATCACCGTGCCGGCCGGGGAGGCCCCGCCGGCCGACCTCCAGCAGGCCGTGCTGATCAAGGGCGAGGGCAAGCAGGTCAAGTCCGGGCAGACCCTGGTCGTGCAGTACACCGGGGTGCTGTGGAGCAACGGCCAGCAGTTCGACTCCTCCTGGAGCCACGGCGGCGCCCAGGCCCTGCAGATCGGCACCGGCAGCGTGATCGAGGGCTGGGACAAGGGCCTGGTCGGCCAGAACGTCGGCAGCCGGGTCCTGCTGGTGGTGCCGCCGGCGCTCGGCTACAAGGACCAGGCACAGGGCTCCGTGCCGCCGAACTCCACCCTGGTGTTCGTGGTGGACATCCTGGAGGCCGTGTAGCACCGGATCAGCGGAGATCCCCGGCGCGGGCTGGTTCGAGCCCGGGGGAGTCCGTACGCTTGGGCGGGCGCTCGCACGGGCAAGCGCCCGCCCTCATCCTGACCTGTCATACTGCCCTCGCACTGTGGTAGGCGCCGCCGGCGCCCGGGGTCCGGGCGGGCAGTGCGGCAGCACCCCGGCGCCACCACGCCGGCCGTAGACCTCGAAGACCTCGTGGCGAGATGGATGGGGAGTCATGTCTGAGAAAGCGTCGAGCCCGGGCGGGTCCGGCACCACGCCTGGTAACTCCGCCGGCGACCCGGCCGACTCGCGGCCCGGCGGCCCGCTCCCGGGCGACGGTGAGTCGATCATCGTGCCCCCGGCGATCCTGAAGCAGCAGGCCGGGTGGGGCGGGTCCGGGGAAGCTCCGCGGGCCACCGGGACGAAGACCGACGAGGCCCCGCAGATCTTCGCGTCCACCGTCCGCCGCGGGGACACCTCCGAGGCCGGTTACGACGAGAACCCGGGCAACGTCGGCAAGCTCGGCGTGATCCTCGGCACAGTCCTGGGCGTCCTGCTCATCGGCAGCGCCGTCACCCTGTACCTGGTGAACAAGGACGGCTCGGACGACACCGCCGCCGCCAAGCCGGACGCCGCCAAGTCCGCCCCGGCGACGCCGTCCGCCGAGCCCGTCCCGCCGATCAAGGACAGCGCCAAGGTGCTGCCCAACGTCACCGGCGACTTCGGCAGCAAGGCCACCATCGAGGTGCCCGCCGACCAGGCCGACGGCAACTTCGTCGTCAAGGTCCTCTCCGAGGGCAACGGCGCCAAGGTCGAGAAGAACTCCTGGACCTCCGTCGACTACACCGGCAAGGACTGGAACACCGGCAAGGACATCCCCTCGTCCTACGATGACAAGGGCAAGCCGCAGATCTTCCAGGCCGGCACCGATGCGCTCATCCCGGCGCTCGACCAGGCGGTCATCGGCAAGAAGGCCGGATCCCGGCTGCTGGTCGTCGCCCCGCCGGCCGCCGCCTTCGGCGCCCAGGGCAACCCCAGCATGTCGATCGGGGCGAAGGACAATCTGATCTTCGTCATCGACATCCGCAACAGCAACGCCCCCGACGCCGTCGTCAGCGGCACCGTGACCCCGCCGCCCGCGGACTTCCCGCAGGTCAAGGACAACGGCAAGAAGCCCGCCGACATCACCCCGGTGCCCGGCGCGGCCGACCCGACCGAGCTCAAGAGCCACGTCCTCATCAAGGGCGAGGGCCGCAAGGTCGAGAAGGGCGAGAAGATCCTCGTCCAGTACACCGGCGCCCTGTACAAGGACGGCAAGGTCTTCGACTCCTCGCTGACCCGCGGCCAGGCGTTCTCCTTCCCGCTCGGCGGCGGCCAGGTCATCGCCGGCTGGGACCAGGGACTGGAGGGCCAGACCATCGGCAGCCGGGTCGAACTCGTCATCCCGGCCTCGCTCGGCTACAAGGACCAGGCCCAGAACGAGATCCCGGCCAACTCCACGCTGGTCTTCGTCGTCGACATCCTCGACGCCGGTCAGGGCTGATCCACTTTCGGGTGACAATGGTGTACGTGTGACCTCCGGGCCCGGCCGCGTGGCCGAGGCCCGGACGGGCGGCGGGCGCCCGTACCGTGGTCTGGGAACGGACCGGGGTGCGGGCGCCCGCCGCTTGGTCGTGGAACGAACCAACCGTGAGATGAGGTACTAGTGAGCAAGCCCGAGATCGACTTCCCGGTCGGCGACCCGCCGGCCGAGCTGAAGATCCGCGACATCGTCGTCGGCACCGGCGAGGAGGCCAAGCCGGGCCAGGTCGTCGAGGTCCACTACGTCGGCGTCACCTTCGCGACCGGCGAGGAGTTCGACGCCAGCTGGAACCGCGGCTCGACCTTCAAGTTCCCGCTCGGCGGCGGCCGGGTCATCAAGGGCTGGGACCAGGGTGTCGCCGGCATGAAGGTCGGCGGCCGGCGCGAGCTGACCATCCCGCCGCACCTGGCCTACGGCAACCAGTCGCCCAGCCCGCTCATCCCCGCGGGCTCGACCCTGATCTTCGTGGTCGACCTGATCTCCGTCTGAGGACGCTGATCGCCAGGGCCGCACCCCCTGAGGGGGGTGCGGCCCCACGTGTTCGGGGATGTTCGCGGACTCGGCTTTTGCACGGTGTACCGCTACCGGTACGGTCGGTCCCGCCGGGTCAACGACGACGCCCGGCGGGCGCACCCCGCGCGCGGCGCGGCACACCGGAAGGGTCAGCGATGGCGATCGCCAAGGCAGAGCGGCTGATGAATCTCGCCCTGTGCCTGATGAACACCAGACGTCCGCTCTCCAAGAAGGAGCTGCGGGAGTCCATCGAGGCCTACCGCGAAGCCTGGCAGAACAGCAGCGAGGAAGCCTTCAACCGGATGTTCGAGCGGGACAAGGACGACCTGCGCGAACTCGGACTGGTCATCGACGTCGACGAGAACGCCCTCGACGGCGAACTCGGCTACCTCGCCCGCGCCGACCGCAACCGCCTGCCCGAGATCGCCCTCGACGCCGAGGAGGCCGCCGCGCTCACCCTCGCCGCCCGGGTCTGGCAGCAGGCCAAGATGAGCGGCGCCGCCAGCGGCGCGCTCCAGAAGCTCCGCGCCGCCGGCGTCCCCTTCACCGAGACCGAGCGCCGCCCCGCCCTCGAACCGCGCATCCCCGCCCGGGAGGCCGCCTTCGAACCGCTGCTCACCGCCGCCCGCGACCGCCGCCCGGTCACCTTCGAGTACCGCAAGGCCGGCGCCGCCGCCGTCGAACAGCGCAGTGTCGAACCCTGGGCCCTGGAGTGCTGGCGCGGTCACTGGTACCTGGCCGGCTGGGACCGTGACCGCGAGGACGCCCGGGTCTTCCGGCTCAGCCGGATCACCGGCAAGGTCCGGGCCCGTTCCGGCGCCTTCCTCGGCACGGTGCCCGAGCACGTCGACGTCCGCGCCACCGTGGCCAAGTTCGCCGGGGAGGGCGCCACCGCCACCGCCGTGGTCAGGGTCCGCCGCGGTGCGGGCTTCCCGCTGCGCACCAAGGCGCTCGCCACCCGGCGGGCCGACGACGGCTGGGACGAACTGGAGATCCCGTACGGCAACGGGCTCGGCGCCGACCTCGCCGAGTTCGGGCCGGACGTGCTGGTGGTCGGCCCCGAGGAACTGCGGGCCGACGTCATCGACCGGCTGCGTGCGGTGGCCGGCACCGTGGTGGAGGATGTGCGGGCATGAGCAACGCGATCGACCAGACCCGGCGGATGCTCTCGCTGGTCACCTACCTGCGCGAGCGCCCCGGCGCCGAGGTCGCCGAGGTGGCCCGCGCCTTCGGCATCAGCGAGCGCGAACTCATCGGCGACCTCAACGTCCTGCCGATGTGCGGAACCAGCTTCCGCGGCGGCGACCTGCTCGACATCGACACCGACGGCGAGCGGATCTGGTGGCACAACGTCGACGACGTCGCCCAGCCGCTGCGGCTGGCCGCCGACGAGGCGACCGCGCTGCTGGTCGCCGCCCGCGCCGTCGCCGGACTGCCCGGCCTGCGGGCCGGCGACCGCGAGGCGCTCACCCGGGCCGTCGCCAAGATCGAGAACGCGGCGGGGGAGAACGCCGAGGGCAGCGCCCGGGTCGGCGTGACCTTCGAGGCCGAGAGCCACGTCTTCGCCGACATCGACCGCGCCCTCAGCGAGGGCCGCCGGCTCTGGCTGCGCTACTACTCGCACGGCCGCGGCGGCATGACCGAGCGCGAGGTCGACCCGATCCGGCTGCTCACCGAGGGCCACACCTACCTGGAGGCCTGGTGCCGGACCTCCGAGGACCACCGGATGTTCCGGCTCGACCGGGTCGCCGAGATCAAGGTCCTGGACGTCCCCGCCGATCCGCCCAAGCGTGAGCCGCGCGACCTCTCCGGCGGGCTGGTCAACCCCTCCGCCGACGACCCCGAGGTCGTCGTCGAGGTCTCCTCCGGTGGCCGCTGGGTCGCCGAGTACTACACCCACGACCGGGCCGAGGAACTGCCCGACGGCGGGCTGCGGATCACCCTGCGCAGCGCCGACCCCTCGCAGCTGCGCCCGCTGGCGCTGCGGCTGGGCCGCGACGGGCGGATCGTCTCGCCGCCGGAGCTGGCCGGGCAGGCGCGGGCGGCGGCGCTGGAGGCGCTGGCGCACTACGGGGAGGGGCGGGTCTGAGCCGTGGAGCCCGGTACCAGATTCAAGGTGTACTGCTCGGAGTGCCGGGAGAAGGTGGAGCTGCCGGTCGAGGCGTTCCGCCTGACGTTCGGCCGCGCGGCGGCGCAGCCGCACTACAGCTTCGGGTGCCCGCTGTGCGGGGCGGCGGTGCGCAAGCCCGCCGGGGAGAAGATCGTCGCCGCGCTGACCGCGGCCGGGGTGCGGACCATGCGGCTGGTGCCGGCCGAGGGGTGAGCGGGGCGGATAGGGTGGGGGACATGTCCTGGATGCTCGTCGCCGCCGTCCTCCTCGCCACCGCCGGCCTGCTGGTGCTCGGCGTCCTCGCGGTCCGGCTCTGGATGGACGTGCGGGCCCTGGCCAAGGGCGTGGACGCCGCCTCCCGGGCGCTGGCCGAGGCGGCCGGCGACCTCGCGGCCTCGGCGGCGGCCCGCTCCTGACGGCGCGCGGGCCCGCCGCGGTCCGGCGTACGGAGCGTTCACCCCGGCGCACGGAGTGCGGCGGACCGTCGCGGACCTGCCGGTCATGTCGAACGGGGCGCACCGGGGGCTGCTCTTCGGAGGTAGGGGCGCGTTACGCTCTCAGTTGGCTCCTGAGCGCGAACGGGGGCCGCTGTCCTGTTCGGGCGGCCGACGTCACGGCGTCACCCGCAGCGGTTACCATCCCCGCAGCGGGCGGCCCGTCGGATGCCGCCGAGACTGAAGGTGGTCGAGCATGCGGGTCTCGTTCACCGCGATCCTCGTGGTCGCGGTCATCGCCATTGTGCTTTTCGGTGCCAAGCGGCTGCCGGAGCTGGCGCGTTCCCTGGGCCAGTCGGCCCGGATCCTCAAGAGCGAGGCCAAGGCGATGCGCACCGACGGCACCGCCGACACCCCGGCGCCGTCCGCCCCGGCGGTGGCCGACGGTGGTACGGCGAAGACCATCCAGTCCGCCCCGGGCGCGCCCGAGACCGCCCGTCCGGTGAACGAGCAGCCCACCGGGCAGTCCGCTCCGGACGGCGGGGCGCGCTGAGCGCGCGGCGCACGCGACCACTGGAGGCCCGTCGACCGGCGGGCCTCGACGCACGAGTTGAGGACCGGGGTTGAGCAAGCTCACCAAGGCGTCGAAGACGCCCAAGGATCCCGAGGGGCGGATGGCCCTCGCCGACCACCTGCGGGAACTGCGGAACCGCGTGGTCAAGTCGGTCCTGGCGATCGTGGTGATCACGATCGTCGCGCTGATCTTCCACAAGCAGATCGAGACGCTGCTGCTCAAGCCGCTGCCGCAGTGCACCCCGGAGACCATCGAGACCACCAAGGGCAAGTGCGCGCAGGTCTCCACCATCGGTCTGACCGCCGGTTTCAACTGGATGCTCAAGGTCGCCCTGACGGTCGGTGTGGTCGTCACCGTCCCGGTCTGGCTGTACCAGCTGTGGGCCTTCGTGGCGCCCGGTCTGCACAAGCACGAGCGCAAGTACACCGTGATCTTCATGGCGTGCGGCGCTCCGCTGTTCCTGGCCGGTGTGACCCTGGCGATCCTGCTGCTGCCGGTGACGGTCCAGGTGCTGATCTCGTTCACCCCGGACAAGACCACGCCGATCCTGCCGCCCGCGGACTACTTCGACATCGCCACCCGGCTGGTGCTGGTCTTCGGTCTGGCCTTCGAGTTCCCGCTGCTGCTGGTGATGCTGAACCTGGTCGGCATGGTCACCGGCAAGCGGCTGCTGGGCTGGTGGCGCGGCATGGTGATGGGCATCACCGTGTTCGCCGCCTTCGCGACGCCCAGCGCCGACCCGCTCAGCATGCTGGCGCTGGCCGCGCCGATCTGGGCGCTGTACTTCCTCGCGGTCGGGGTGGCGATGCTGAACGACCGGCGCAGGGCCCGGCGCAACCCGGACCTCGCGCTGAGCGACGAGGAGGCCTCGCAGGTGGACCTCTCGGTGGCGCCGGTCGCCGGGGCCGAGGCGATCGAGGCGTCGAGCACGCCGAGTGCCTCCGGCCACGTGCCGGCCGCCCGCCACGAGCAGATGGACGACATCACCTGAACCGGCCGATGACCTGAGGTCCGGCCACGGGCCCCGAGCCCCGGCCCGCCGCTTTCCGAGCGGCGGGCCGGGGCTTTTCGATGTTTTTGGCCCGTTCCGGGCGGGTGGTCTTGGCAGGTTCGATGGCATGTGACATATTACTGACGTGTCCCACTCCCAGAGACTCCCCGACGTCGTGGTGGTCGGTGCCGGTGTCGTCGGCGCCGCCTGCGCGTACTACGCCGCCCGGGCCGGCCTCGCCGTCGACGTCGTCGACCGCGGTCCGGTCGCCGGCGGCACCACCGGCGCCGGCGAGGGCAACCTGCTGGTCTCCGACAAGGAGCCCGGCCCCGAGCTCGACCTCGCCCTGCACTCCACCGGCCTGTGGCGCGAACTCTCCGACGAGTTCGGCGCCGCCGTCGAGTACGAGGCCAAGGGCGGCCTGGTGGTCGCCGCGACCCCCGCCCGGCAGGAGGCGCTGCGCGCCTTCGCGGCCGCGCAGCGGGAGGTCGGCGTCACCGCCGAGGAGATCCCCGGCGAGCGGCTGAACGAGCTGGAGCCGCACCTCGCGCCCGGCCTGGCCGGTGGCTTCCACTACCCCCAGGACGCCCAGGTCCAGCCCGCGCTGGCCGCCGCCCACCTGCTGCGCGCGGCCCGCCGGGCCGGGGCGCGGCTGTACACCGGCGAGGCCGTCCGGGCCGTGCGGCTCGGGGCCGACGGCGCCGTGCGCGGCGTCGAGACCGAGCGGCGGCGGCTGGACGCGGCCGCCGTGGTCAACGCCGCCGGCACCTGGGGCGGCGAGTTGGCCGGGCTGGCCGGCGTCCGGCTGCCGGTGCTGCCGCGGCGCGGGTTCGTGCTGGTCACCGAGCCGCTGCCGAGGATCGTCCGGCACAAGGTGTACGCCGCCGACTACGTGGCCGACGTGGCCAGCGGCTCCGCCGCGCTGCAGACCTCGGCCGTGGTCGAGGGCACGCCCGGCGGGCCGGTGCTGATCGGCGCCAGCCGTGAGCGGGTCGGCTTCGACCGGACGCTCTCGGTGGAGGTGCTGCACCGGCTGGCCGCCCAGGCCGCCGCGCTCTTCCCGGTGCTGGCCGGGGTGAACGTGATGCGCGCCTACCGCGGCTTCCGGCCCTACCTGCCGGACCACCTGCCCGCGATCGGCGCCGACCCCCGGGTGCCCGGGCTGTACCACGCCTGCGGTCACGAGGGCGCGGGTATCGGTCTGGCCCCGTCCACCGGGCTGCTGATCGCCCAGCAGCTCACCGGCAAGGAGCCGGATCTCGGTCTCGCCCCCTTCCGGGCCGACCGCTTTCCGGCCGAGGACGACGCCGCCTGAGGCCGGGCCGGGCCTGGCCCGGGGCTTCGCCCGGGGCCCTGCCGGGGCCCTGCCCCAGGCCTTGCCCGAGCTTGCCGCGCACTTTGCAAAGTGCGCGACAACTTTGCAAAGTGCACTTGGCGGTCAGGTCGTCCGACCACCCCACGATCGGCTCTTGAGCTGAACGGAGAACCCCCACCCATGCGCCGTAGCCGCACCCCCGCGGATCTGGTCGAGGCCGAACCCGCGCCCGCGTTCACCATCGACTTCGACGGCCGGCCCGTGCCCGCGCTGCCCGGGCAGACCATCGCCGCCGCCCTGTGGGCCGATGGCGTGCTCGCCTGGCGCACCACCCGGGTCGGCGGGAAGCCGCGCGGGGCGTTCTGCGGGATCGGCGCCTGCTTCGACTGCCTGGCCACCGTCGACGGGCGGCCCAACCAGCGCACCTGCCTGCTGCCGGCCGAGCCCGGCACCACCGTCACCACCCAGGAGGGCCACGGCCGTGCCGAGCTCGACGTCTGACCCCGTGGCCGGTGAGCCGCGCCCCTACGACCTCGCGGTGATCGGCGCCGGCCCGGCCGGCCTCGCCGCCGCCGTGACCGCCGCCGACCTCGGGCTGCGCTGCGCCCTGGTCGACGCCGGCCGCAGCACCGGCGGCCAGTACTACCGCCACCCGGCCCCCGGCCTCGGCGCCGCCCGGCCCGACCGCCTGCACCACGGCTGGTCCGTCTACACCGGCCTCGCCGACCGGCTCGCCGCCCACCGCGCGAGCGGCCGGGTCGACCTGCTGTCCGGCCACCAGGTGTGGGCGCTGGAGCGCGCCGGGGAGCGCGACTGGCGGCTGCACGTCACCACCGGCCCGGACGCCGAGGACCGGGCCACCGTCGGCTCGGCCGCCGTGCTGCTCGCCACCGGCGCGTACGAGCGGCAGCTGCCCTTCCCCGGCTGGACCCTGCCCGGGGTGGTCACCGCCGGCGGCGCCCAGGCCATGCTCAAGGCCGGCCTGGTGCTGCCCGGTCGGCGGATCGTGGTGGCCGGCAGCGGCCCGCTGCTGCTCGCGGCGGCCTCCTCGCTGGTCACCGCCGGCGCCGAGGTGCCCGCGGTGGTCGAGGCCACCGCGTACCTCGGGTACGCCCGTCGCCCCGGCGTGCTGGCCGCCGTTCCGGCCAAGCTGGTCGAGGGTGCCGGGCACGGCTCCGCGCTGCTGCGGCACGGCGTGCGGCTGCGGCCGCGCAGCGCGGTCGTCGAGGTTCACGGAACGGACCGGGTCACCGCCGTCACGGTGGCCCGGTTGGACGCCGAATGGCGTCCGGTGCCCGGCAGTGGGCGACGGATCGAGTGCGACGCGCTCGCCGTCGGCCACGGCCTGGTCCCGCAGATCGAGCTGGCCACCGAGTTGGGCGCGGCCACCCGCACCACGCCCGACGGGACGGCGGCGCTCAAGGTCGACGCCCGCCTGAGGACCACCGTCCCCGGGCTCTGGGCGGCCGGCGAGACCTGTGGGGTCGGCGGCGCCGACCTGGCGATCACCGAGGGCGAGCTGGCCGCGCACGCGGTCGCCGACCAGCCGGTGCGCACCGCGCTGCTGCGCCGGCGCTCCCGGCTGCGGGCCTTCGCCGAGCTGATGGCCGCCGCCCACCGGCCCGGCCCGGGCTGGACCGACTGGCTGCGGGAGGACACCGACGTCTGCCGCTGCGAGGAGGTCCCGGCCGGGCGGATCCGCGAGGCGGTGGACGAGCTGGGCGCGGGCGACGCGCGCACCGTCAAGCTGCTGACCAGGGCCGGGATGGGCTGGTGCCAGGGCCGGATGTGCGGTCCGGCGGTGGCCTGCCTGGCCGGCGGCGGCGCCGCGGACGGGGAGGTGCGGGCCGACAGCCGGCCGTTCTCCTGCCCCGTTCCGCTCGGACAGCTCGCGGCGGACCGGACCGACCAGGACTGAGCCCGGCCGGCCGGGGACCGGATCCGTCCGGTTCCCGGCCGACCCGCCCGAAATCGCCCGGCGAGGCCTCTTGTGTCCGCCGCGTGCCCTCTAATAAAATGTCACACCTCACCAAGGAGTCACCTGTGTCCAAGACCCTGCACGACGCCACCAAGCCCTGGCGCGGCATCATGGTCGCCACCACGCTGCCGCTGCGCCCGGACCTCTCCGTCGACTACGACGCCTACGCCGACCACGTCCGCTGGCTGATCGAGTCGGGCTGTGACGGCGTCGTCCCCAACGGCTCGCTCGGCGAGTACCAGACCCTCACCCCCGAGGAGCGCGCCAAGGTCGTCGAGGTCGCCGTCGAGGCGGCCGGCGACGGCTCCCGCGTGATGCCCGGCGTCGCCGCCTACGGCAGCGCCGAGTCCCGCCGCTGGGCCGAGCAGGCCGCCGAGGCCGGCGCCGGCTCCGTCCTGCTGCTGCCGCCGAACGCCTACCGCGCCGACCGCGCCGCCGTCCGCGGCCACTACGCCGAGGTCGCCAAGGCCGGCGTGCCGATCGTCGCCTACAACAACCCGATCGACACCAAGGTCGACCTCGTCCCGTCGCTGCTCGCCGAGCTGCACGGCGAGGGCTCGATCGTCGCGGTCAAGGAGTTCACCGGCGACGTCCGCCGGGCGTACGAGATCGCCGAGCTGGCCCCGGGCCTGGACCTGCTGATCGGCGCCGACGACGTGCTGCTGGAGCTGGCCCTGGCCGGCGCGGTCGGCTGGATCGCCGGTTACCCGAACGCGCTGCCCGAGGCGAGCGTCGCGCTGTACCAGGCCGCCGTCGCCCACGACCTGGGCACCGCGCTGCCGCTGTACAAGGCGCTGCACCAGCTGCTGCGCTGGGACTCCAAGACCGAGTTCGTCCAGGCGATCAAGCTCTCCATGGACATCGCCGGCCGCCCCGGCGGTCCGACCCGCGCCCCGCGCCTGCCGCTGACCCCGGAGATCGAGGCGGCCGTCCGCGCGGCCACCGAGAAGGCGCTGGCCGAGGGCCTCGCCTGACCGGCACCCCGTAGTTCCCGGAGTCCGGGACGGCCGGCTGCGGCGGCAGCCGGCCCCCTGGCGGCCCTCCACGGGCCGCCCCCCTCCACCACCCACCACCCACGGAGCGTCAGCAGATGCGCAGCCGCCACGTCTTCCACGCCGTCGACTCGCACACCGAGGGCATGCCCACCCGGGTCATCACCGGGGGGTTCGGCGTCATCCCCGGTGACACCATGGCCGAGCGCCGCGTCCACTTCCAGCAGCACCTGGACCACTTCCGGACGCTGCTGATGTACGAGCCCCGCGGCCACGCCGCGATGAGCGGCGCCATCCTGCAGCCGCCGACCCGGCCGGACGCCGACTGGGGCGTGCTCTACATCGAGGTCTCCGGCCTGCTGCCGATGTGCGGCCACGGCACCATCGGCGTGGCCACCGTGCTGGTGGAGACGGGCATGGTGCCGGTCGTCGAGCCGGTCACCACCGTCCGGCTGGACACCCCGGCGGGCCTGGTGATCGCCGATGTCGCGGTGGAGAACGGCGCCGCCAAGGCGGTCACCATCCGCAACGTGCCGTCCTACTCGGTGGCGCTGGACCAGAAGATCGAGGTGCCCGGCTTCGGCACGGTGACCTACGACCTCGCCTACGGCGGCAACTTCTACGCCATCCTGCCGCTCGAGGAGTTCGGCCTGCCGTTCGAGCGGGAGCGCAAGCAGGACATCCTGGACGCGGGCCTGGCCCTGATGGACGCCATCAACGCCGGCCCGGACCGGCCGGTGCACCCGGAGAACCCGTCCATCCACAGCTGCCACCACGTCCAGCTGCTCGCCCCCGGCTCCACCGCCGAGCACTCCCGGCACGCGATGGCCATCCACCCCGGCTGGTTCGACCGCTCGCCCTGCGGCACCGGCACCTCCGCCCGGATGGCCCAGCTGCACGCGCGCGGCGAGCTGCCGCTGGACCGGGACTTCCGCAACGACTCCTTCATCGGGACCACCTTCATCGGCCGCCTGGTCGAGGAGACCGAGGTGGCCGGGCGTCCCGCGGTGGTGCCGACCGTCACCGGCCGGGCCTGGGTCACCGGCACCGCCCAGTACTTCCTCGACCCCACCGACCCGTTCCCGGCCGGCTTCCTGCTCTGACCGCCCGGCCGGTCCCGTCCCACCCCTCCCG
The DNA here is from genome assembly GCF_040609255.1 of Kitasatospora sp. NPDC004723. NCBI lineage: Bacteria > Bacillati > Actinomycetota > Actinomycetes > Kitasatosporales > Streptomycetaceae > Kitasatospora > Kitasatospora sp. NPDC004723. The sequence continues at coordinate 60,671 of NZ_JBEXJT010000045.1, forward strand.
TCGAATCCCCCGAAGGGCTGCCCCCAGTGACGATCCGTTCGTACAACCCCGCCGACCCCGCGGACCTCGTCGCCGAGGCGCCCCGCCCCGGCACCGAAGCCGTCGAGGCCGCCGTCGCCCGTGCCCGCGCCGCCCAGCCCGGCTGGCTCGCGGCCGGCGCCGGCGGCCGCTCGGCCGCGCTCACCCGGATCGCCGAGGCGGTCGAGACGCACGCCGAGGAGCTGGCCGAGCTGGTGGTGCGCGAGGTCGGCAAGCCGATCGCCGAGGCGCGCGGCGAGGTCGCCCGCACCGTCGCGATCTGGCGCTACTACGCGCAGGCGCCGTTCGCGGCCTCCGGCGAGGTGCACGAGACCGCCGGCGGTCCCGGCCTGCTGCTCACCCGCCGCCGCCCGTACGGCGTCGCCGGGCTGATCACGCCGTGGAACTTCCCGCTGGCGATCCCGACCTGGAAGGCCGCCCCGGCGCTGGCCGTCGGCAACAGCGTCGTCCTCAAGCCCTCCTCGGAGGCGATCGGCGTCGCGCGTCGGCTGGGCGAGCTGATCGCCGGGGCCGGGCTGCCCGCGGACGTCTTCACCGTGCTGCCCGGCGGCGGCGCCGAGGGCGGCACCCTGGTCGCCGCGGCCGACGTGGTCTCCTTCACCGGCTCCACCGGGGTCGGCCGGCAGGTCGTCCGCACCGCCACCGAGCGCGGTATCCCGGTGCAGGCCGAGCTCGGCGGGCTGAACACCGCGATCGTCCTGCCGGACGCCGACTTCGACCAGGCCGCCGCCCACCTCGCCAACGCGATCGCCGGCTACGCGGGCCAGAAGTGCACCGCCACCAGCCGGGTCGTCGCGGTCGGCGAGGCGTACGAGCCGCTGCGCGCCGCGCTGGTCAAGGCGCTCGCCGCGGTCGACGAGACCTCCTGCGGCCCGGTCATCAACGAGGCCACCCGGGACGAGATCACCGCGGCCGTCACCTCCGCCCAGGAGGCCGGCGCCGAGGTGCTGACCGGTGGCAGCGTCCCGGAGCGGGCCGGCTGGTACCTGGAGCCGACCCTGGTCGCCGGGGTGCCGGACGACCACCCGCTGCGGCGCGAGGAGTTCTTCGGCCCGATCGCGCTGCTGCACCCGGCGGCCGACCTGGACGAGGCGATCGCGCTCGCCAACGACACCCCGTACACGCTGTCCGCCTCGGTGCACACCGGGAACCTGGACGCGGCGCTGGCCGCCGCCGACCGGCTGAACGCGGGCATGATCCGGGTCAACGCGCCGTCCAGCGGCGTCGACTTCCACCTGCCGTTCGGCGGCGCCAAGGGCGCCAGCCACGGCGCGCGCGAGCAGGGGCAGGCGGCGCTGGACTTCTACACCCAGAGCCGCACCGTCACCCTGCTGCCGGCCGGGGGTGCCTGATGCCGGCGCAGCCCATTGACGGCATCGACGCCGTCGACGGCGCGTCCCTGCACGTGGACACCGTCGACTACCACACGGCCGGCGAGCCGTTCCGGATCGTCGTCGCCGGCGCGCCGGTGATCCCCGGGGACAGCGTCGCCGAGCGGCGGGCCATCGCCATCGGCGCGGGCGGCACGGCGACCGCGCCCCGGCCGAGCGCGCTGGACGACATCCGGCAGCTGCTCACCCGCGAGCCGCGCGGCCACGCCGGGATGTACGGCGGCTTCCTGGTCCCGGCGGACGACGACGAGGCCGACTTCGGCGTGCTGTTCTGGCACAAGGACGGCTACTCGACCGCCTGCGGCCACGGCACCATCGCGCTCGGCGCCTGGGCCGTCGACTCCGGGCTGGTCGCGGCGCCCGACTACGGCGTCGCCCGGGTGCGGATCGACGTGCCGTCCGGCCGGGTCACCGCGCTGGTCCACCGGGCCGCCGGACGGACCACCGGGGTGACGTTCCGCAACGTGCCCGCCTGGGTGAGCGAGCTGAAGCTGCCGGTGGAGACCTCGCGCGGCACCGTCGAGGTGGCCGTCGCGCACTCCGGCGCCTGCTACGCCTCGGTGCCGGCCGCCGCGCTCGGCCTCTCGGTGAGCCTCGGGCAGCTGCCCGAACTCACCGCGATCGGGCGGGAGATCCGCGCCGCGCTGGCCGGCTCCCCGGCCGTGCGGCACCCCGTCGACCCGCGCCTGTCGGGTGTCTACGGGGTCATCCTGTACGACGAGCTCCCCGCGGAGGGGGGCGCGCCGAACCAGCGCAACGTCACCGTGTTCGCGGACGGTCAGATCGACCGTTCGCCGTGCGGCTCCGGCACCTCGGCCCGGCTGGCGATCCTGGCCGCCGAGGGACGGCTCGCGCCCGGTGAGGAGCTGCGGCACGAGTCGATCGTCGGCACCGTCTTCGGCGGGCGGGTGCTGGCCGGCGGCGACCCGTGGGGCGACGGCGTGGTCACCGAGGTGACCGGCACCGCGCACCGCACCGGCGAGCACCGCTTCGTGCTCGACCCGCAGGACACCCTCGGCGCGGGGTTCCTGCTGTGAGCGGGGACCTGCGGACGGCGCCCGCCGCCGCGCGGACCCCGGAAACGCCCGGCGCGGCGGCTGAGCCGCTCCAGCCCGCCGCGTCGGGCCCGGTGGACGTCCTTGCCGCCGCCCCGGTCGGGCTGACGCCCGCCGAGGCTGCCGGGGCGATCGAGCGGGTGCTGATCGAGGGGCTGGACCCGGAGACCGCGCCCGCCCGCTCGGCCGTGCCGGTGCCCGCCGGGGAGCTGCTGCTGATGCCGGCCGCCTCCACCCGGTACGTCGGGGTGAAGGTCGCCGGGGTCGCTCCCGCCAACCCGTCGGCCGGGCTGCCCCGGATCACCGGCAGCTACCTGCTGCTCGACGGTCCGACCCTGCAGCCGCTGGCCCTGATCGACGGCGTCGCGCTCACCTCGCTGCGCACTCCGGCGGTCACCGCCGTCGCGCTGGACCGGCTGGCGGTGCCGCAGGCCGAGCACCTGGTGCTGTTCGGCTCCGGCCCGCAGGCCTACGGCCACCTGGACGCGCTGCTCGCCATCCGCCCGCTGACCAGGGTGACCGTGGTGGCCCGCAGCGAGCAGCCCGCCGAGGCGCTGGCCCGGTACGCCCGGGCGCGCGGTGTGGCGGCGGCCGTCGGCACCTCCGCCGACGTGGCGGACGCCGACCTGGTGGTCTGCTGCACCACCGCGCGCACCCCGCTGTTCGACGGCGCGCTGGTCCCGGACCACGCGGCGGTGGCGGCGGTCGGCTCCCACGAGGTGGACGCGCGGGAGGTGGACGAGGTGCTGGTCGGCCGGTCCACGCTCTACGTGGAGGCCCGCGCGGTGGCGCTGCGGGAGGCCGGCGACCTGCTGATGGCGGGGGTGACCGGCGCCGACACCCTGTGGAACCTGGCCGAGCTGGTGAACGGCGAGGCACCGGTGCCGACCGACCGGCCGCGGTTCTTCAAGAGTGTCGGGATGGCCTGGGAGGACCTCGCGGTCGCGGCGGAGACCCACCGCCGCTCCGCGGGCTGAAGTCTCCGGCCGGCACGGGGCCCGCTGTGGGGCCCGACGCACGGTGACGACGCCTCGGCGCAGCGTCGGCACCCGCCCCCGGACCCATTGCCCTGGACGGGGGCGGTCGTCGAAGTGACCGGCCGGATGTGCGGCCGACGTGGTGGGACGGGATCCCCCGCCACGTCGGCCGCTTCTTTGCGTTCCGGGGTTGCGGCGTTCCGGGTGGCTAGCGGTAGGTGTTGATCAGGCGGGCCAGGTGGCGGCCGGTCAGGTGGAGCGGCTCCTCGCTGCGGGCGACCTGGGCGGCGAGTTCCGCGCCCTCCAGGGTGTTGATGACGGTGGCCGCGAGTTCCCGGGCGTCGGTGAGGGCGATGCCCGAGCCGTGCAGCTTCTCCTCGACGATCGCGCGCCAGTGGGCGAAGGCCTCGGTGACGGCCTGTTCGATGACCGGGGCCCGGCCGACGGTCTCCAGGGCGGTGGTGGTGATCGGGCAGCCGTCCTGCCAGTCGGAGGCGTGCAGGGCCTCGGCGAGCATGCGGGTGCAGGCGGTGACCGCCTCGGCCGGGTCGTCGGTGCTGCCCAGGCCCTCGCGGAGCATGTCGGAGAACTCCTGGTCGCCGTGGCGGATCGCCTCGGCGGCCAGTTCCTGCTTGCCGCCCGGGAAGAAGTGGTAGACGGAGCCGAGGGTGGCCTCCGCCTCGCGGGCGATCTGCTTGATGCCGGTGCCCTCGAACCCCTGGCGCTGGAGCAGCCGGGAGGTGGTCCGGACGATCCGCTCACGGGTGCCGGTGGTCGTCGTCTTCACGGGGGTGAGTCTAGCCGGTGGACTGAATAGAGCGTTCGTTCTAGTGCTGTGCTAGCGTCACGCCCTGGATAGAGCGTTCGTTCTAGTCGAACTCCGGAGGGGATCCCCATGTCCGTCACACCGCAGCAGCAGCACGGCACGTCGTCCGTCACCCTGATCGGCCTCGGCCCGATGGGCCTGGCCATGGCCGGCGCCTACCTCGACGCCGGGTACGCCGTCACGCTCTGGAACCGCACCGCCGGGCGGGCCGCCGACCTGGTGGCCCGCGGCGCCGTGCTCGCGCCGAGCGCGGCCGAGGCGGTCGCGGCCAACGAGCTGGTCGTGCTCAGCCTCACCGACTACGACGCGGTCTTCGCCGTACTGGCCGCCGCCGAACCGGAGCTGGCCGGGAGGACCGTCGTCAACCTCAGCTCCGACACACCGGAGCGGGCCCGCGAGGCCGCCCGGTGGCTGGCCGAGCGGGGCGCCGGCCACCTCACCGGCGGCGTGCAGGTGCCGCCGTCCGGGATCGGCCGGCCGGAGTCGTCGACCTTCTACAGCGGCCCGGTCGAGCTGTTCGGGCGGCACCGCGCCGCCCTGGAGGTGCTGACCGGCGCCGACTACCGGGGCGACGACCCCGGGCTCGCCCAGCTGTACTACCAGATCCAGATGGACCTCTTCTGGACCTCGCTGGCGGGCTATCTGCACGCCACCGCCGTCGCCGAGGCCAACGGCATCCCGGCGGACGTGTTCCTGCCCTACGCCACCTCGACGGCCGCCTCGATGCCGGGCTTCCTCGCCTTCTACGCGCCCCGGATCGCCGCCGGGAACCACGGGGGCGACGTCGACCGCCTCACCATGGCGCTCGCCAGCGTCGAGCACGTCCGGCACACCGTGGAGGCGTCCGGGGTGGACGGCTCGCTGCCGCGGCTGATCGCCGACACCTTCCGGCGGGGCGTCGAGGCCGGGCACGGGGCGTCCAGCACGACCAGCCTGATCGGGCTGCTCCGGGAGTGAGGGAGGCGTATCAAATAGTGGGCCGCCGACCGTTGTCACCGGGCGGCGGCCCTGTCACCATGGGGTTCGGTCGTGCGTCGGGGCGCTGACAGGTCGTCCGAATCACGGGATGTTGCACACTCAACGTAACGTGACATTGTACGCTGGTGTTCTGCACTCACCGGAGGAACACCATGGCCGACCTCAAACCCCGCACCCTGATCTCCGTCCAGGAGCGGCTGCGCGACCAGGTCGCCCACGCCCTGCGGGCCGCCCTCATCTCCGGCGAGCTGCGCCCCGGCGTCGTCTACTCCGCGCCCGCCCTCGCCGCCGACTTCGGCGTCTCCGCCACCCCGGTCCGCGAGGCCATGCTCGACCTCGCCCGCGAGGGACTGGTCGAGGCCGTCCGCAACAAGGGCTTCCGGGTCACCGAGCTCACCGAGCGCGACCTCGACGACTTCACCGAGATCCGCGCCCTGATCGAGGTCCCGACCGTCGGCCGGGTCGCCCGCACCGCCAACGCCGACCAGCTGGAGGCGCTGCGCCCGCAGGCCGAGGCGATCGTCGCCGCCGCGGGCAAGCAGGACCTCATCGGCTACCTGGAGGCGGACCGCCAGTTCCACCTCGACCTGCTCGGGCTGGCCGGCAACACCCGCCTGGTCGAGGTGGTCGGCGACCTGCGCAAGCGCTCGCGCCTCTACGGCCTCAACCGCCTCGCCGAGCGCGGCGAGCTGGTGTCCTCGGCGGAGGAGCACCTGGAACTGCTCGACCTGATGATCGCCGGTGACGCCCCGGCCGCCGAGTCCTGCATGACCCGCCACCTCAGCCACGTCCGCTCGCTGTGGGCCGAGGACCAGCGGGTGGCGGAGGAGGAGTCCCGCACCGGCCTGCGGCTCCGGGCCCGGTAGGGGCGAAACCACCCGTTCGGGCGAAAGTGGCGGATCTGGGCAGGGAATTGGCCCTGGGTCCTACGAGGATGTTCCCGACACCGGCAGCAAGGAGGATTCCGTGTCCGCCGCCGCAGTGGAAGAGCCGTTCGAGCAGCCCACGCTGCTCGAAGTCGCCGAGCTGATCTCCGAGCAGTTCGTCGGCTACCGGGTCGAGATCATCGGGAGCCAGATCACCGTGACGCCGTCGCCGAACATGAAGCACGGCCGGTCGGTGAAGAGGCTTGACCGTGTCTTTCTCGCCGCAGGGCTGGATGACGGCGAAACCGAGGTGTTCCAAGGCATTGGCATCTGGCTGCCCGACGGGCCTTCCGACTTCGCCATCCCGGATCTGGCGATCGTCGATGCGAACAGTGACGACAAGCTGATCGAGTACAACAGCTACGATCCGGCCATCTTCCGCCTGGTGGTGGAGGTGACCTCCTCCAACCTCAGTGATGACTTGAAGCGGAAGCCGGCGGCGTACGCCTCTGCGGGTGTACCGGTGTACCTCATCGTCGATCGGACGAACCAGCGGGTCATGGTGCTCACCGATCCGCAGGACGGTGAGTACCGGGTGCACGCCGTCCACCGTCCCGGCCAGTCGTTCACGCTGCCGGAGTCCATCGGCGCGTCGGTGGAACTGTCGGTGGACGACGTGCTGGCCGCCAAGAAGTAGGTCACACCACCGCTGGGAGCGTCAGGCGGCCGTCGTGGACCTCGGCGACCTGGTCGACCGCCGTCAGGTGGGTGCGGTCGTGGGTGACCAGGACGGTGGCGGTGGCGCGCTGGTGGGTGAGGGTGGTGATCAGGTCCAGGACGGCGGCGCCGCGCTCGTGGTCGAGGGCGCTGGTGGGCTCGTCGACCAGGAGGACGGTGGGGTCGTTCATCAGGGCGCGGGCGATGTTCACCCGCTGGCGCTGACCGCCGGACAGCTGGTGCGGGCGGCGGCCCGCCTGGTCGCGCAGGCCGACCGCGTCCAGCAGCTCCAGGGCCCGGGGGAGGGCGGATCGCGGGGCGCGGCCGTCCAGGTGGGCCATCACCTGGAGCTGTTCGACGGCGGTCAGCGAGGGCAGCAGGTTGGGCTGCTGGAAGACGATGCCGATCCGGTGGCGGCGCAGCGCCGTCAGCGCGGTGCGGTCCAGGCCGGTGGTGTCGGTGCCGTCCACCACCACCTGGCCGGAGTCCGGGGCGATCAGGGTGGCGGCCACCGCCAGCAGGCTGGACTTGCCCGAGCCGGACGGGCCCACCACGGCGGTGAGGGTGCCCTTGGGGACGGTCAGGGAGACGTCGTCGAGGGCGGTCAGCCGGCCGTCGCCGTCCGGGTAGGTCAGGGTGACGTGGTCGAGAACGAGACTCATCGGGCACTCCCCAGGGCGGTCAGCGGGTCGACGGAGGTGATGCGGCGGACGGACAGGGCCGCGCCGACCGCGCCGAGCGCGATCATGACGACGGCGGGCAGCAGGACGGTCGGGGCGTCCAGGACGAACGGGACGGCGGAGCCGATCAGTGCGCCGAGGCCGGCGGCGAGCGCCGTGCCGAGCACGGTGCCGAGCAGCAGCAGGACGACGGCCTGCCCCAGTGCGTCGCGCAGCAGGTAGCGGGTGGAGGCGCCGAGCGCCTTGAGGACGGCGATGTCACCGCTGCGCTGGATCGTCCAGACGGTGAAGAAGGCGCCGATCACCAGGGCGGAGATGGCGAACAGGAAGCCCCGCATCAGCTGCAGCGAGCCGTTCTCGGAGGTGTAGGAGCCGATCGCGGCGAGCGCGTCGTCCCGGGTGCGGGTCTCGGTGCCGAGGGTGGCGTCGGCGGCGCCCAGGTCGGCGCCCTTCCCGGTGGTGAGCGCGACCACGGTGGCGTGGCCGGCGCCGCCGGGGGCGGCCCGCTGCCAGTCGGGGAGGGTGGTCCAGACGACCGGGGTGTGGCTGTAGGAGGCGTCCCCGGAGACGGCCGCGACCGTCAGCGGCTGGCCGCCGACGCTGAACGCGTCGCCCGGGTGCAGCCCACCGAGGTCCTCGGCGGCGGTCTTCGACAGCACCGCCCGGCCCGGGGTGAGCGAGGCGCCCTGCGGGGCCAGCGTGGAGCCCTCGGGCACGCCGAAGACGGAGAGTGCGGCGGTGCGCGGACCGGCCGCCGCCTTGGTGGTGGCGATGCCGAGCGGCTGCGCGTCGGTGACGCCCGGGGTCCGGGCCCAGCCCTGCCACTGCTCGGGGGTGACCTGGGAGTCGGTGAACGACAGCTTCTGGCCGTCCGCGGGCCGGCCGAAGGCCAGGTGGTCGGCGGACAGGCCGGTGATCGCCGAGATGTTCTGCCGGCCCAGCCCGGCCGTCAGGCCGGACAGCAGTCCGACCAGCACCGTGATCAGCACGATGACGGTTCCCATCAGGGCGAACCGCCCCTTGGCGAACCTCAGATCCCTCCAGGCGACGAACACCGCAAGTCCTTCCGCTCGATCCACTGCGACAGTGACGAGACTCCCCCGAAGCGGGGTGCTCGGGCATCGCACCGGGGATTGGATCCTCGGCATCGAAGGGCAGAACCGGAGTTCAACCTTTCGATTGATGCCGGACGGCGGCGCGCACCCTACGCTGGACGGATGGCGACCGAACGACCCCGAACCACTCCCGTCGCCCGCGTCCTCCAGGTCTGCCTGCACCTGCTCGTGGCGGGCCTGCTGGCGCTCGCCGTCGTCCGGGCCCTGGCGGGCCGGGTCGGCGATCCGGCCTCGGTCACGGCCGCGGCCACCGCGATGGCCGCGGTGTACACGGCCGGACCGCTGATCGGCGCCGTCGGCCGCTCCCGCCGGGCGGCCGGGCTCTGGCTCGCGCTGCTCGCTGTCACCTGGGCGGGCGTGCTGATCACCACGCAGGACGGCGTCTGGCTGGCCTTCCCGCTGTACTTCCTGGAACTGCACCTGCTCGGCCGGCGCGCCGGGCTGGTGGCGGTGGGGCTCACCGCGGTCGCCTCGATCGCCGCGTACTCCGCGCACCAGCACACCGTCAGCGTCGCGGCCGCGATCGGGCCGCTGCTCGGCGCCGCCGTCGCCACCGCCACCGTCCTCGGCTACCAGGCGCTGTACCGGGAGAGCGAGGAGCGGCGCCGTCTGATCGACGAGCTCACCGCCGCCCGCGCCGACCTCGCCGCCGCCCACCACGCGGCCGGCGTCCTCGCGGAGCGCGAGCGGCTGGCCCGGGAGATCCACGACACCCTCGCGCAGAGCCTCACCAGCATCCAGCTGCTGCTGCGGGCCGCGCAGCGGGCCCTGCCGGAGCGCACCGACGCCGCTTCCGAGTACGTCGAGCAGGCCCGGCAGGCGGCGCAGGACAACCTCGACGAGGCCCGCCGCTTCGTGCGCGCGCTGACCCCGCCGGCGCTGGAGAGCGACACCCTGCCGGTCGCGCTGGAGCGGCTGTGCGCGACGACCTCGGCGCGCAGCGGGCTGCCGGTGCGACTGCACGTCTGCGGTGAGCGGGTCCGGCTGCCGGTGCCGCACGAGGTGGCGCTGCTGCGGATCGCGCAGTCGGCGCTGGGCAACACGGTGCGGCACGCGCGGGCGACGCAGGCCGAGGTGACGCTCGGCTTCCGGGCGGGGGAGGTGGCCATGGACGTGGTGGACGACGGGGTCGGCTTCGATCCGGCGGCCGTCGCGGGACCGCAGGCGGGCAGCGACGGGGACGGCGGGTTCGGTCTGCCGTCGATGCGGGCCAGGGCGCGGGCGCTCGGCGGGACGTTCGCGGTGGAGTCCGCGCCGGGGGAGGGTACGGCGCTCGCCGTGCTGCTGCCGGTGCCGGACGCTTCGAGTGAGGAGACCTCGTGACCGGGGACGTGATCCGCCTGCTGCTCGCCGACGACCATCCGGTGGTCCGGGCCGGGCTGCGGGCCGTGCTGGAGAGCGAGCCGGACTTCGCGATCGTCGCGGAGGCCGCGACCGCCGAGCGCGCCGTCGAACTGGCGGCGGAGCTGGCGGTGGACGTGGTGCTGATGGACCTGCAGTTCGGGCCGGGTTCGGCGATGAACGGCGCGCAGGCCACCGCGGCGATCACCGCGCGGGGCGCGGGGGCGCCGCGGGTGCTGGTGGTGACCACCTACGACACCGACGCGGACACCATGCCGGCGCTGGAGGCGGGGGCCACCGGGTACCTGTTGAAGGACGCGCCGCCGGAGGAGCTGGCCCGCGCGGTGCGGTCGGCGGCGGCGGGGCGCACCGCGCTGGCGCCGACGGTCGCGGACCGGCTGCTGGAACGGATGCGGACGCCCGGGGCGGCGCTGAGCGCCCGGGAGACGGAGGTGCTGGGGCTGGTCGCCGACGGGCTCACCAACCAGGCGATCGGCCGGCGGCTGCAGCTGAGCCTGGCGACGGTGAAGTCGCACCTGGTGCACATCTACACCAAGCTGGGCGTGGAGTCGCGCACGGCGGCGGTGCGGGAGGCGCGGGCGCGGGGGCTGATCCGGCGCGGGGGCTGACCGTTTCCGGAGGGCGGTCCGGCACGGAGCGTAGGGTGGGCGGCGCAGCCCGAGAACCCCGGTGCGCCGTGTGAGTGGAGGATCCCCGGATGGCCGTGCGACTCGACGAACTCCCCGTGCCCGTGATCGCCGCGCCGATGGCCGGCGGGCCGTCGACACCGGAGCTGGCGGCCGCCGTGAGCGGGGCGGGCGGGCTCGGCTTCCTCGCCGCCGGGTACCGCGGCGCCGAGGACACCTTCGAGCAGGTCCGCCGGGTCCGGGAGCTGACGGACCGGCCGTTCGGGGTGAACCTGTTCGTGCCCGCGGAGCCGGGCGACCCGGCGGCCGTGGCCGCCTACCGGGAGCGGTTGCGGCCGGAGGCCGAGCGCCACGGCGTGAGCCTGCCGGAGTCCGTCGCGCCGGACCGGGACGACTGGGAGGCCAAGATCGCCGGGCTGCTCGCCGGGCCCGTCCCGGTACCGGTGGTCTCGTACACCTTCGGGCTGCCCTCCGCCGAGGAGGCGCGGGCGCTGCGGGCGGCGGGCAGCTTCCAGATCGGCACGGTGACCACGCCCCAGGAGGCGCGCCGCGCCGAGGCGGTCGGAATGGACGCGCTGTGCGTGCAGGGGCCGGAGGCCGGCGGGCACCGGGGCACCCACCGGGCGGCGGACCGTCCCGGGGAGCTGCCGCTGCTCGAACTGCTGGCCGCCGTCCGGGCGGTGACCGGGCTGCCGCTGATCGCGGCGGGCGGCCTGTCGGACGGTCCGGCGGTGGCGGGCGCGCTGCGGGCCGGGGCGGTGGCGGTGCAGCTGGGCACGGCGCTGCTGCGCGCGGACGAGGCCGGGACCTCGGCCGTGCACCGGGCGGCGCTGACGGAGTTCGACGCGACGACGGTCACCCGGGCGTTCACCGGCCGCCCGGCGCGGGCGCTGCGCAACGACTTCACCGACCGGTTCGGGCCGTACGCGCCCGCCGCCTACCCGGACGTGCACTACCTGACCCAGCCGCTGCGCGCGGCGGCGGCCGGGCGCGGTGACGCGCAGGGGATGCACCTGTGGGCGGGGACGGGCCACCGGGCGGCGCGCGGCGGCCCGGCGGCGCGGCTGGTCACTGAGCTGTGGGAGCGGGGGGGCGGGGGGGGGGGCCCGCCCCCCCCGTCACGCTAGGGCCGCCCCCCCCGCCCGGCACTTCCCCCCGGGGGCGAGCGCCGGCAACCCCCCCCCGCGCTCCGCCGAACGAGTGAACGGGTGCACGGGTGCACG
>NZ_JBEXJT010000046.1:0-66493 GCF_040609255.1 Kitasatospora sp. NPDC004723
ACACATGGCGGTTATCTTCGCGGACGCCACGCCCGCGAAGATCACCGCCAACGCATCACGGCACGCAGTTGATCAATTACCCAACACTTTCTGAGGCGGGGCCCGACATGGTGACGTACACCCAGCTCCAGACCGTCGACCTCACCGGCCTCAACGCCGCGGCCGGCGACTTCGAGAAGATGGTCCGCGCCTGGGACCTCTCGACCAGGATCCAGAACGAGGTGATCGGCCCGGTCCAGCAGTTCGGCTGGACCGGGCCGAGCTCCGAGTCCGCCGCCACCGCCCTCACCCAGGCGCGCGACCAGATCCGCGCCGCCTTCGAGGAGGCCTCGGCGATCGCGCGCACGCTGCGCGACGCGCACGACGAGTTCGTCGCCGCGAGGAAGGACCTCCAGGTGGCCGTCCAGCACGCCACCGAGCAGGGCCTGACCGTCGCCGCCGACGGCAGCGTGCACTGGCCGCCGGCCACAGACCCGGCCGACAAGCACGACCCCGACTACGCCAGGACCCAGCGGGAGACCGCCCAGGTCGCCGCCCAGGCCGCCGCCCAGGAGATCGGCAAGGCGCTGGACCGCGCCACCGAAGCCGATTCCGCGGCCGCCCTGGCCCTCGCGATGGACACCGGCAACGACACCACGAGCTTCAACAGCACCCCGCTGGGCAGCGTCGCCGACGCCGAGGCCAAGCAGGCCGCCCAGATCCTCAGCCTCGGCAGCGCCGCCACTGACGCCCAGCTCACGCAGTTGCAGGCCCTGCTCCAGCACCACTCCGGCGACCCCCGGTTCGCCACCGCCTTCTACGGCGGCCAGGACCCGGGGACCTTCCTCGCCTCCTACGGCGCGCTGGCGCAGAGCGGCGACTTCGCTGGCAGCCCCGTCCGCGCGGCCGCCGTCAGGGGGATCCAGGAAGGGCTCGGCCTCACCCTGGCCACCGCCACCAACAGCGGCGGTCAACCCCACCTGCCCCCGGACTGGGGCGAGCGACTGCGCCGGGCCGGCAGCCGGCACATCCAGCTCGGGCCCGGCGCCGACTACGAGTCCAGCCCCTACGGCTACCAGATCCTGGGCAACGTCCTGCGGTACGGCAACTACGACGCGGCGTTCCTGAAGCCGATCGCCGAGCACGTCACCCAGCTCACCCAGGAGAACCCGGCCCGCTGGGACGCGGTGGCGATGAAGGGCGGCGCGCCGTTCCAGGACTTCTGGTTCACCGGCACCCCGGACGAGAAGGGCAACTACCACGGGTTCAACCCGATGGGCTCGGTGCTGAACGCGCTCGGGCACAGCCCGGACGCCGCCACCAGGTTCTTCACCGACCCGCCGACGACGTACTGGCCGGACGGCTCGGTGAGGAGCACCGGCGGGACGAACACCTATTTCACGCTGCTCACCGACACGGGCCCGCGCTCGCTGCTGCGCGACGTCTACTACCCGCTCGCACCGAACAACGGCAAGGCGGGCCCGCTCCAGGTCGAGGCGCTCGGCCACGCCCTGGAGGCGGCGGCGACCGGGCGGGCGTACGACGACGAGACGGGGCCGCTGCCGCCGCACAGCAGGGCGATGGCCGACGTGATGCAGCGAACCGTGCAGAAGTTCGGCGGGGACGAGGCGTCCGCGCTGCTCTACGACAAGGACAAGGCGCTCTTCGGCGATCTGCAGGGGTCGCTCGGCAAGATGGCCGGTGCCTACATGGGCGACGTGCAGACCGCTTTGGCCCCGCCGTCCACCAAGCTGCCGATCAACGGGGAGATCGCCAAGCTCGACCCGCAGCGGCTGCTGGTCACGCTCGGCCACAACCCGGAGGCCTACGCCGCAGTGGCCGCCGCGCAGCAGGCCTACACCACCGGGGCGATCAACGACGTCCTGCTGCACGCCTCCGACCACGGCGACCTGACCGCCGCGGCCGTCGCATCCGCGCAACCCGGCGGCACGGTCGCCGGGCTCCTCAGCAAGGGCATGGTCGACGAGGTCTTCAGCACCGGAAAGAACAACGACGAGGAGTTCAACGCGGCCGTCAACACCACCCGCGACTGGGCGGGCACCATCTGGGACGCGACGCTCGGATCGGTCCTGGAGACCAGGGCGCCGATCGTCGGCCCCTACGCGAACGACGCGGTCGACAAGATCATGGACGGCACTGCCGAGAGCTACCAGGTGAACACCGACGCGCAGACCACCAACAAGGCACAAGCGGCGCAGAACCACGCGTTGGCGGGCGCCCAGGGGTCCGTCCAGGACGCGATCCGTGACGCGGCGGACCGGACCGGCCTCGAACGGAAGTACCTCAACGACCTGGCCCCCGCCGTGGAAGGCCAGATCGGGGGCGCGTTCGCCGGCGCCACGGGTACCGCTTGGCAGGTCACCCATCCGAAGAAGGAGGACTGAAACGGTGCGGCGCGATAACGGGCGACTTGCGGTCACAGCCCTGGTCACGGCGTTGGTTCTCATCGGGGGCGGGCTGTGGGCGTGGAAGCCGTGGCAGTCGGTGGAACTGCCGGCGAGTGCTTGCTGGGGGCTGATCGAACGGGAGGAGGTCCGGCCGCTGGTGGGTGATGAGGGGAAGGGAATCGAGCGCGAGGTCTTCGGCGACCTGTCCGGAAGGAGTACCCGGGCGGATTGCGGCATCTCGTGGCTGCCCGGCGCGACCGTCGTGGTCGCCCGGATATTCCAGATCGACGAGAGTTCGTACCGCTCAATTCGCGAGCAGTACGAGGCGGACCAACGCGATCTGCCGATCGACTTCGGTGCCGGTGTCGTGGGCTGGCTGGATGACGGTCTCCAGCCGATGCTGATGTTCCCCTGCGACAGCGGCCGACAGCCCCTGGCCCGGAACGCGTACCGGCAGCTCTCGGTCGCCGGCGACTTCTACCTGTCCGACCTGTCCGCGAAGAAGCGGACACAGGTCTTCGTCGACGTGGCCCACCGCATCGCCCAGGAGATCGTCCGCCAGGAAGGCTGCCCCGACGTGCGGATCGCCGAGCGGGCGCCCGTGGTGGCGGGCTGATGGGCGCCGGGCTTTGCCGGGGGTGGCGGCGAGCAGGCAAGATAGCCGGGTGACCCTCCTTGATCTGATGCCGAAGCCCGCCACGCCCGACGCGCTGTACGAGACGTTCGCCGCCTGGACGGAAGAGCGCGGGATCTCGCTGTACCCGGCGCAGGAGGAGGCGCTGATCGAGCTGGTGTCGGGGAACAACGTGATCCTGGCGACGCCGACCGGCTCGGGCAAGAGCCTGGTCGCCGCCGGCGCGCACTTCGCGGCACTGGCGGAGGGGAAGCGGACCTTCTACACGGCGCCGATCAAGGCGCTGGTGTCGGAGAAGTTCTTCGACCTGGTCAAGATGTTCGGGACCGAACAGGTCGGCATGATGACCGGCGACGCCTCGGTGAACCCGACCGCGCCGATCATCTGCTGCACCGCGGAGGTGCTGGCGCAGATCGCGCTGCACGACGGCGCCCGGGCCGACATCGGCCAGGTGGTCATGGACGAGTTCCACTTCTACGCCGAACCGGACCGCGGCTGGGCGTGGCAGATCCCGCTGCTGGAGCTGCCGCAGGCGCAGTTCCTGCTGATGTCGGCGACGCTGGGCGACGTGCGGCGGTTCGAGGAGGACCTGACCCGCCGCACCGGCCGCCCGACCACCGTCGTGCGCAACGCGACGCGTCCGGTCCCGCTGTTCTACGAGTACCGGCGCACGACCATGCACGACACCCTGGAGGAGCTGCTGCAGACCGGCCAGGCGCCGGTGTACGTGGTGCACTTCACCCAGAAGGAGGCGGTGGAGCGGGCGCAGTCGCTGATGAGCATCAACATGTGCTCGAAGGCGGAGAAGGACGCCATCGCCGACCTGATCGGCAACTTCCGCTTCACCACCAAGTTCGGCCGCAACCTGTCGCGTTACGTCCGCCACGGGATCGGCGTGCACCACGCGGGCATGCTGCCGAAGTACCGGCGCCTGGTCGAACGGCTCGCCCAGGCCGGCCTGTTGAAGGTGATCTGCGGGACGGACACGCTGGGCGTGGGCGTCAACGTGCCGATCCGCACGGTGCTGTTCACCGCGCTGTCGAAGTACGACGGGCAGCGGGTGCGGATCCTGCGCGCCCGTGAGTTCCACCAGATCGCCGGCCGCGCCGGACGGGCCGGGTTCGACACCGTCGGCCAGGTGGTGGCGCAGGCGCCCGAGCACGTCATCGAGAACGAGAAGGCCGTCGCCAAGGCCGGCGACGACCCGAAGAAGAAGCGCAAGATCGTCCGCAAGAAGGCGCCGGAGGGCTTCGTCGGCTGGTCCGAGGAGACCTTCAACAAGCTGATCGCCGCCGACCCGGAGCCGCTGGTCTCCCGGTTCAAGGTGAGCCACGCGATGCTGCTGTCGGTCATCGGCCGGCCCGGCAACGCCTTCGAGGCGATGCGCAAGCTGCTCACCGACAACCACGAGGACCGCCCCGCGCAGCGCCGGCACATCCGCACCGCGATCGCCATCTACCGCTCGCTGCTGGAGGGCGGCGTGGTGGAGCGGCTGCCGGAGCCGGACGCCGAGGGCCGGATCGTGCGCCTGACCCTGGACCTCCAGGAGAACTTCGCGCTCAACCAGCCGCTGTCCACCTTCGCGCTGGCCGCCTTCGAGCTGCTGGACCCGACCTCGCCGTCGTTCTCGATGGACGTGGTGTCGGTGGTCGAGGCCACCCTGGACGACCCCCGCCAGATCCTCGCCTCGCAGCAGAACAAGGCGCGCGGCGAGGCCGTCGGCGAGATGAAGCGCGACGGCATCGAGTACGAGGAGCGGATGGAGCGGCTCCAGGAGATCACCTATCCGAAGCCGCTGGAGGAACTGCTCACCCACGCCTACGAGGTGTACCGGCGGGCGCACCCGTGGATCGGCGACCACCAGCTCCAGCCGAAGTCCGTGGTGCGCGACCTGTACGAGCGGGCGATGACCTTCTCGGACTACGTCGGCCACTACGAGCTGGCCCGCACCGAGGGCATCGTGCTGCGCTACCTGGCGGGCGCGTACAAGGCGCTGGAGCAGACCGTCCCCGAGGACGTCAAGACCGACGACCTCAAGGACGTCATCGCCTGGCTCGGCGAGCTGGTCCGCCAGGTCGACTCCAGCCTGCTGGACGAGTGGGAGCAGCTGGCCAACCCGACCGAGCCGCAGGCCGCCGAGGTGACCCTGGACGACAAGCCGGCGCCGGTGACGGCGAACGCGCGGGCGTTCCGGGTGCTGGTGCGCAACGAGATGTTCCGCCGGCTCGAGCTGTGCGCGCTGGAGCACTACGACGAGCTCGGCGCACTGGACGGCGAGTACGGCTGGGACGCGGACCGCTGGGCGGACGCCATGGACGGGTACTGGGAGGAGTACGACGACCTGGGCACCGGTCCGGACGCGCGCGGCCCGAAGATGCTGATCATCGAGGAGGAGGACTCCGCCTGGCGGGTCCGGCAGATCTTCGACGACCCGGAGGGCGACCACGACTGGGGCATCAGCGCCGAGGTCGACCTGTACGGCTCGGACGAGGAGGGCCGCGCGGTGCTGCGGGTCACCGCCGTGGACCGACTCGGCGGCTGACGCGAGATCGGCCCGGCCCGGCGGAGCGCCCGAAGGCGGCTCCGCCGGAGCCACGGGGCCCGCTACATCCAGACGAACGGCGCGCCGGCGGTGAACGAGATCGCCCGGGTGGCCTCGTCGAGCAGCTGGTCGAGGTTGGCCGCGCTCATCGACGGCACCGGCAGCGGGCTCACCGGGGAGCCGGACGGGCTCGGCGAGCCGGTGCCGGAGGCGGTGGCGGCGCCGAAGCCGGGGTGCGCGTCGGCGGGCCGCGAGCTGGTCACCGTCACGTAGTGGCCGACGAGTTCGACCCGCGCCTCGGTGGCGGGCCGGGCCGCGGCGGCCGGCAGGGCGGGGGCGGTGGAGGCGTCCGGGAGGATGAAGGCGACCGAACCCGGCTTGGCCCGCAGCGACTCGGCGGCGCGGGCCGCGGCCGGGGCGTCGGCGAAGCGCAGCAGGGTGATGCTGCTGAGCACCGGCTTCTCCTGGGCGGTGAAGCTGACGCCCAGGTAGCCCTTGCAGCCGGCCTCCCGCAGCAGCTCCAGGGTGCGGTCCTGGAGCACCTCGGTGCAGTTCTCGCCGCGCCGCACCCCGGAGCGCTTGCCCTTGTACCCGCCGGACTCGACGACCCGTTGGGCCGGGAAGTAGACGTCGACGTCGAGCGCCTCGGGGTCGGCGACGGTGCGCGGCGGCGGGTCGCCCACGATCGGCGGGGTCTTGGAGGCCTCTTTGCTGGAGGGCCCGAGCCCCGGTATGTAGTCGCCGGGCGTGGGGCGGGTGACGATCCAGCCGCCGGCCGCCACCACGCCGGCGACGGTGATCCAGCCGACGACCCGTCGGGTGGTCACGCGTCTGGCCCGGAAGGCCCCCGCCCCCACCCCCACCCCCACCGGATGCTGTGACGTGTGTTCTGCCGATGGTCCGTCCGGTCGCTCTGCCGGCGACGGGGCGCGCTCCCCCTGCGTGGTCATGCGGCAGATTGTATGCAGGTCACGAGTGGTGGAGATCACGGGGGCGCGGACCCGGCGGGAGCCCGTCCGGACGGCCCGGCGCCCGACGTGACCTGCACCACTACGGTGAGCTTCGACACTGTGACAACTCGCACAGCTTCCCCGGGATCTTCTGGTGGGTTTCCTCTGGCGTCCGTCGCGGGGCAACAGGCAGGATCAGCCCCATGGATCTGCTCGATACCCTCACCGCCAAGGGCCTGCGTGGGGAGACCCCCACCCGCGAGGAGGCGCTCGCCCTCCTCGCCACCACCGACGACGAGCTGCTCGACGTGGTCGCGGCCGCCGGGCGGGTACGTCGGCGGTGGTTCGGCCGCCGGGTGAAGCTCAACTACCTGGTGAACCTGAAGAGCGGACTGTGCCCCGAGGACTGCTCGTACTGTTCGCAGCGGCTGGGCTCCAAGGCCGAGATCCTGAAGTACACCTGGCTCAAGCCGGACCAGGCCGCCGAGGCGGCGAAGGCGGGCGTGTCGGGCGGCGCCAAGCGGGTCTGCCTGGTGGCGAGCGGCCGCGGCCCGACGGACCGTGACATCGACCGGGTCACCGACACGGTGGCGGCGATCCGGGAGGCCGACCCGGCGGTCGAGGTCTGCGCCTGCCTGGGCCTGCTCTCCGACAACCAGGCGGAGCGGCTGAAGGCGGCCGGCGTCGACGCCTACAACCACAACCTCAACACCTCCGAGGGCACCTACGGCGACATCGCCACCACCCACACCTACGCGGACCGGGTGGACACCGTGCAGAAGGCGCACGGCGCGGGCCTGTCGGCCTGCTCGGGCCTGATCGCGGGCATGGGCGAGAGCGACGAGGACCTGGTCGACGTGGTGTTCGCGCTGCGCGAGCTGGGCTCGGACTCGGTCCCGGTGAACTTCCTCATCCCGTTCGAGGGCACCCCGCTGGCCAAGGAGTGGAACCTCACCCCGCAGCGCTGCCTGCGGATCCTGGCGATGGTGCGGTTCGTCAACCCGGACACCGAGGTGCGGATCGCCGGCGGGCGCGAGGTGCACCTGCGCAGCCTGCAGCCGCTGGGCCTGCACATCGCCAACTCCATCTTCCTGGGCGACTACCTGACCAGCGAGGGCCAGGCCGGGCAGGCCGACCTCGACATGATCCGGGACGCCGGGTTCGAGGTCGAGGGCATGGGCGAGAGCACCCTGCCGCGGCACCGCGCGGACGTCGCGGCCGACGCGGCGCAGGCGCCGGCGGCGGGCGGCTGCGGGACGGCCCCGGCGGCGGGCGGGTGCGGGACGGGCGGCGGCTGCGGCCCGTGCGGCGGTCACGCCCACGGCCACGCCCACGGCGACGCTGCCACCGAGGCCGGTCACCCCGACGCCGGTCACGACGCCCCGGAGACGGCCGCCGACGAGGCGCGCACCGACCTGGTGCGGGTGCGCCGTCGCGGCGCGGGCACCGAGCTGGCGCCCAACGCCTGAGCCCCGTCCGCACCACCCCCGGCCCGGGCCCGCACCCGGCACGGCCTCCCAGCCCAACGGCCCGGGCCCGGCCGCCGGCCCGGCCGCCCGGGCCCGACGAACACCCCGGAAAGACCCTCACTCATGACCCAGCTGTCCACGGACACCCTGCTCGCCCTCGACCGGGCGCACGTCTGGCACCCGTACGGGCCGATGCCCGGCACCGCCACCCCGTACGTGGTGGAGTCCGCCTCCGGCGTGCGGCTGAAGCTGGCCGCCCCGGCGCCCGGCGGACACCGCGAACTCGTCGACGGCATGTCGTCCTGGTGGGCGGCGATCCACGGCTACGGTCACCCGGTGCTCGACGAGGCGGTGCGCGGGCAGCTGGACCGGATGAGCCATGTGATGTTCGGCGGGCTCACCCACGAGCCCGCCGTCCGGCTCGCCACCACCCTGGTGGAGATCACCCCGGAGCCGCTGCGGCACGTCTTCCTCGCCGACTCGGGCTCGGTGTCCGTCGAGGTCGCCATGAAGATGTGCCTGCAGTACTGGCAGTCGGTGGGCCGGCCGCGGAAGCGGCGGCTGCTGACCTGGCGCGGCGGCTACCACGGTGACACCTTCCACCCGATGTCGGTGTGCGACCCGCAGGGCGGCATGCACCACCTGTGGGGCGGGGTGCTGCCCGAGCAGCTGTTCGCGCCGGAGCCGCCGGCCGGCTTCGACGCCCCGCTCGACGAGGAATACGCCCGCGCCTTCGACGAGTTGATGGAGCGTCACGCCGACGAGCTGGCGGCGGTGATCGTCGAACCGGTGGTGCAGGGCGCCGGCGGGATGCGCTTCCACTCCCCCGCGTACCTGCGGATGCTGCGCGAACTGTGCGACCGGCACGGGGTGCTGCTGGTCTTCGACGAGATCGCCACCGGCTTCGGCCGCAGCGGCGCGCTGTTCGCGGCCGACCACGCGGGCGTCGCGCCGGACGTGATGTGCCTGGGCAAGGCGCTCACCGGCGGCTACCTCACGCTGGCGGCGACGCTGTGCACGGCGGAGGTCGCCGAGGGCATCAGCCGCGGCGAGATGCCCGTCCTCGCCCACGGGCCGACGTTCATGGGCAACCCGCTGGCGACGGCGGTCGCCAACGCCTCGATCGGCCTGCTGCTCGCGCAGGACTGGCACACCGAGGTCAAGCGGATCGAGACCGGCCTGCGGACCGGCCTGGCGGAGGCCGCCGAACTGCCCGGCGTCAAGGACGTCCGGGTGCTCGGCGCGATCGGCGTCGTCCAGTTGGACCACCCGGTGGACATGGCGGCGGCGACCGCGGCCGCCGCCCGGGAGGGCGTCTGGCTGCGCCCGTTCCGGGACCTCGTCTACACGATGCCGCCGTACGTGACCGGCGACGAGGACGTGGCGCGGATCGCCGCGGCCGTGACGGCGGCGGCGGTGGCCGGATGAGCGGGTCGGCGGAGGAGCGGACGGAGGCGGCAGCGGTGGGACGGGTCCTCTTCGTGACCGGGACGGGCACCGAGGTCGGCAAGACCGTGACCACGGCGGCCGTCGCCGCGAGCGCGCTGCGCGCCGGGCTGCGGGTCGCGGTGCTCAAGCCCGGGCAGACCGGCGTCGGCCCGGAGGAGCCGGGGGACGCCGAGGAGGTCGGCCGGCTCGCCGGGCCCGCCGCCCCGGCCCCGGACCGGCTCACGCTGCGTGAACTGGCCCGCTACCCCGAGCCCTTGGCGCCCGACACGGCGGCCCGCCGGTCCGGGCTGCCGTACCTGGCGGCGGAGGACGTGGCCAAGGAGGTGGCCGGCCTCGCCGAGCGGCACGACCTGGTCCTGGTCGAGGGCGCGGGCGGCCTGCTGGTCCGCTACGACGAGCAGGGCCGCACGCTTGCCGACCAGGCCCGCGCGACGCGCGAACTCGGCCTGCCCGCCGAGGTGTTGCTGGTCGCCTCGGCCGGGCTCGGCACGCTGAACACCACCGCGCTGACGGCGGAGGCGCTGGCCGCGCGCGGACTGCCGCTGCTGGGTGTGGTGGTCGGCGCCTGGCCGCACTCCCCCGGCCTCGCGGACCGCTGCAACCTGGCCGACCTGCCGCGCGCGGCGGGCACCCCGCTGCTCGGCGCGCTGCCCGAACACGCCGGCCGGGCCGGGGACTTCCCCGCACTCGCCGCCGCCGCGCTCGCGCCCGCCCTGCACGGCCACTGGGACGCCGCCGCCTTCACCACCGCCCACGGGGCCGGCTGAGGCCTTCGGGAACCCACCGACGCAGCCTCCCGCCGCCCGCGCGGCCGAACCCGCCGGTTATCGCTCGAACGGGTGAGATCCGGGCCCGTCCCGGCCCGCGGCGCGGGAGGGCTCAATACGGTTCTCCGCATGACGGATGGCCTGATGGTGGACGAGGCCCTGCGGGCCCTCGCCGCGCTCGAAGCGGCGTGGAAGGACGACGACGAGGCCCTGGCCGCGCTGGCCGCACGGGGACCGGCCGAGCAGCCGCTCGCCGCCCTGGTCGCGACCTACGGCGAGCACGCAGTGGACACGCTGATGGCGCTGGCCTTCGGGCTGCGCTCCAGCATGACCGACGAGGAACTCGCCGAACTCACCGACGCGGTGAGCTCCAACATCGGCGCCCGGATGAGCGCCCTGCTCACCCGGACGCTGTGCGCCTGGGGCGAGACCGCCGGGGACGACCTCGCCGTGGTGAAGGTGATCGCGCACGCGGTGATCGACGCCATGCGGGCCGTCACCGAGGAGCCGAACAAGACCGACGTGCTGCCGCTGCTGGCCACCTTCCGCACCTACGCGCTGAGCAACACCCCGTGACGGCCGACTGTCAGTGCCGTCTGCTTCACTTCAGGCATGCACGACAGCCACGGCACCTCTGACCTGCGCGGACTCCTCACCCGCCTGCCCGACACCGCCACGCTGCGGGAACGGTGCCGGGGCCTGGCCATGCTCGAAGCGATCCTCGGCCCCGACTGGGCGGACCGGTACTACTCCTTCGACTCCCGCTGGAGCGAGGGCGCGGACCTGGCGTCGATGCGCGACGGTCAGGGCGACGACTGGTTCGTGGTCTTCTCCCCCGCCGGAGCGTACGCGCGTGGCTTCGACCACACCGCGCCCAACGCGGGGGCGCGGCTGCTCGCGGAGGTCCCGGCGGCGTTCCGCTCCTGTGTGACGGAGCCGGCGTTCGGCGAGGAGGACGGCGCCCCGCTCGCGACCGTCTGCTTCTGGCGCGAGCCCGGGGACGCCGCGTGGCGGGCGCCGTCGGCCGCGCCCACCGGCGGGGTGGCCCTCTTCGACCTGCTCGCCGCCGAGGACCTGGTGGAGGCGTACCGGGCGTGGGCCGAGGAGTACTACGAGCTGGAGGACGGCCTCGACCCCGCGCCGATCGCCCACGTCCTGGCGCTGCGCCCGCTCACCGAGGCCGTCGTGTCCGCCCTCAACCCGGAGCTCGACCTGGACGAACTCGCCGACGACATGGCCGAGATCGGCTACCCGGTGGCCTGACCCGACGGCCCGAGGGGCAGGCCTACAGCGCGGCCTCGTCCAGCGTCCGCCGCTGCTCGGCCGTGAGCGTCAGGTCGAGGGCGCCGAGCGCCTCGTCGAGCTGGGCGACCTTGCTCACGCCGACCAGCGGCAGGATCCGCGCCTCGTGGTCGAGCAGCCAGCTGAGCGCCACCTGGTTGACGCTCGCGCCGGTCTCCTCGGCCACCGCGCGCAGGGCGGCGAGCCGCTTGGGCGTGCCGGGGTGGTCGTAGGCGGCGCCGATCCCGACGTCCTCGCGGGTGAGGCCGCCGGAGAGGATCGGGCTGTACACCCAGAGCCGCAGGTCCCCCTCGGAGCGCACGTAGTCAAGGAGTTCGGGCGTCGCGTGCACGTGCGCGGACGACGGCAGCGGCACGTCGAAACGCGGCTGCAGGTAGGAGTACCGGTACTGCAGGTGCGCGTAGCGCGGACCGTCCCCGGCGAGCGCCCGGGCCCGCTCGACCCGCCACACGGCGTGGTTGCTGGCCCCGACCTCGCCCGCCTTCCCCGAGGTCACCAGGTCGGCCAGGGTCTCCACGGTCTCGGCGAGCGGTACCGAGCGGTCCTCGATGTGCGCCCAGTACACGTCGACGTGGTCCGTGCCGAGGCGCCGCAGGCTGCCCTCGACGGCGGCCCGGACCGCCTTCTCCGACAGCCCCTCCGCCGCCTCCAGCCCCGCCCCGGGCACCGCGGGCCGGGCGCCCACCTTGGTGCTGATGACGACCCGGTCCCGCGCCTTGCGGCTGGCGAGCCAGCGCCCGATGACGGTCTCGCTCTCGTCCCCGGTCGCGCCGTCGAGCCAGAACGCGTAGTTGTCAGCGGTGTCCAGGACCGTCCCGCCGCTCTCGACGAAGTGGTCGAGGAGGCGGAACGAGGTCTCCTCGTCGACGATCGTGCCGAAGCCCAAGGTCCCGAGGACGACGGTGCGCTGAGGAACAGTCATGGCTGTGCATCCCTCCCGTTGTGGTCTGGACCATTCAAGTCTCCTTCACCATCACCCACAACAACGTCCCCGTTCACACCGCCACGAACGTCACCGGCCCGGCCACGATCGGCCGAGGTTGCCCCCGGGGCCGGGTCCGCGAGCGTGATGTCCCGCCGACGCCGTCGAAGTGCGTGGCAGCCGTGGACGACGGCGGCGAGGGCCGCTGTGAGGATCATGGCGAGGCCGCAGCCGCTCAGCAGGACCGGCGCGGCCACCCGGTTCAGGAGCAGCGCGCCGAGTGCGGCGCCCAGGGGTGCGGCCGTGATGAGCACCGCGCTGCGGGCGGCGAGCACCGTGGTGAGCGAGCCGCTCGGCGTCCTGTTCTGGAACAGTGCGAGGGACAGCGCGGAGTACGGTCCGTAGACGACTCCCGCCGCGGCGAAGCCGATCAGTGACGGCACGGCGGTGTGGGCGGCCGCGAAGGGCAACAGGGCGATTCCGTGGCCCGCGACAATGGCGATCACGGTCGGCCACAGCGGCAGCCGCCCGGCCGCTCCGGCGCCGAGGGCCCCGACGACGGATCCGAGGCCGAACGCGGCCCAGTAGACGCCGAGCAGGCCGGCGCCGTCGTCCAGGGAGTGCACGACGAACAGCGGCAGCGCGACCTCGACCGGCCCGTAGGCCAGGTTGAACAGCCACGTCAGCACCAGCAGTCCGAGCAGCTCCGGGTAGTGCCGCAGCACCCTCAGCCCCTGCCGGGCGCCACCGGCCCCGGCCGGCCCGGTCGTCCCGGTCACCCCGGGCGGCGCCGGCAGTGCGACCCGGCCGGCCTGGACCGCGAGCACCGCGAAGGTGACCGCGTCCAGGCCGATGATCCACGCCGGTGACACCGTGCCCGCCAGCAGTCCCGCCAGCGCGGGGCCGAGCACGGTCGCACTCGACAGACTGGCGCTCAGCAGGCTGTTCGCGGCCAGCCGTTGACCGTCGTCCAGAAGCGGCGCGAACAGCGCGTACTTCCCGGCCCTGCCCCAGGCGTGGAACAGCGAGGAGGCGCCCAGCAGCAGGACGTAGCCGGTCGGGCCGAGCACGCCGGCCAGGTACGCGATCGGGATCGCGCCCAGCAGCAGGGCCCGCAGGGCGGCGTCCGCGACCAGCAGCCGCTGCGCCGGCAACGGCCGCAGCCAGCGGCCCAGCGCCAGTGCGCCGAACGCGCCCGGCAGCGTGTACGCGGCGACGCTGATCCCGACCAGCGCGCCCTCCCGACCGTCCGGGGCCAGCGAGAGCGCCAGCCAGGCCACGGCCACGGCGCTCATGCCGTCCCCCAGGTCCGACAGGGCGAAGACGGGCAGCAGTCGACGGAACGGGCGGACGGCGAACAGCGGGCGCCAGGACTCGGGCAGCACACGCCGCGGAGATGAGAACATGCACGTCACACTCGCGCTTCAAGCTCGCGTGAAGTCAACCCGTTCTGGGGAGCGTCGACGTGCGGTACCTGGGGATCGGCGAACTGGCCCGGACGGCGCGGGTGCGGGCGTCCGCGCTGCGTTACTGGGAGGAGCGCGGGCTGCTGGCGGCCCCCGGTGAGGCGTTCCAGCCGATCAACACCCTTCCACGAACCTCCAGGTAGCTCCGCGGATCAGCCGCCGGCGGTGCTACCAGTCGACGGCGTAGAGGTCGAAGAAGTCGCTGAAGCAGCCGACCTCCCGCGCCGCCGCGGCCGCGCCGGGGGCGGACAGCCGGGCGGCGATGCCCCGCAGTTCGCCGGGCGTGCGACCGGACAGGGCACGGAAGTCGCGGTTCATGTGGGCCTGGTCGTGATAGCCGCTCATCGCCGCGACGTCGGTGAGCGAGGGGCGGCCGAGGCCGGAGAGCGCGAGCGCGCGTTGGAAGCGCAGGATCCGGGCGAGGGTCTGCGGCGGGACGCCGACGTGGTCCCGGAAGAGCAGCTGGATCCGGCGTTCGCCCCGGCCCGTCGCGGCGGCGAGTTGCCGGGCGCTCAGGCCGCCGTGCGCGTCGCGCAGCCGCTGCCAAGCCTCGACGGCCAGGCCCGGCGTGGGCGGGGCGGCGGCGAGCCGTGGGGCGAGGGCGGCGTCGACGACGGCCCAGCGGGCGGACCAGTCCGGTGCCTCCGCGAGCCGTTCAGTGAGCCGCGCGGTCCAGCCGGGGCCCATGGCCTCGTCCGGGTGGGCGGCGGCGTTGGCGAGCAGGTGCAGCGGCAGGCCGAGGAAGCGCGACGCCCCGACGGCCGTGAACTCGACCTCCACGGCGTAGCCGGACCCCCGGTAGCCCGCCAGCACCGGGGCCGTCTGGAGGCCCGCGATCATCGCGTGCCGCGTCTGCTCGCGCTCCGCGCCGCCCAGCCCATGCCGGATGTGCAACGGCCCGCCCCAGCCGACCAGCAGCGTCACGCCCGCACTGGGCAGGGTGATCCTCGGGTGCTGGCGGCCCACCGACCGGTAGCCGCGGCAGCTGACCACGTCACCGCGCATCCACTCCGGCGGGCGCCGCACGACGCTCTCGCCCCGGTCGTCCACCGTCATGACGTCCTCCGAGCCCACGGCCTCTCCCCTCGCCCACGGAGTTCGCTTTTGTACAAGGATCCACCGGTGCCGCGGCCCCATCCTGGACGGGCGCCGCTCGGTGCCGGCCCCGCGCGGGGGGCGGGGCCGCCACCGAGCCGGACGTCAGGAACAGGAAGTCGGACCGGCCGACTTCCTGTGCCGCGTCCTGCGTCTCGTCGCGCGTGCCGCCGGAGCCCCCGCGGTGCTCACCGGGCCGTCACCGGCTCCCAGGGGATCTCCCGGCGCAGCAGCGCGCGCTCCAGCGGCTCGCCGGAGCGGTGGGCCCAGAGCCGGCGCTCGCGCACCTCGCGTCGGGTGCGGGGGCGGTAGCGCGGTTCGCCGCAGCTGGTCTTGGGGAAGCCGATGCCCGCGTTGAGCAGCAGCGTGACGGTGCGCCAGGCGGCGACGTCCCGGCGGGGCGGGGCGGCGAAGCCGGAGCCCGCGTACACCAGCGTCCCGGCGCAGCGCGGACAGCGCCGTTCCTCGCTCTCCCACCCGTGGCGCTGCTTGTAGGAGGCCCGGCAGGGGAGGCAGACGTACGAGGTCCTGGTGTAGCCCATGCGCGCCAGCCTAGGGGTCGACCGCCATCCCCTTCATCTCCCTTTTCGCCCCACTGTGCGACAGATCACGGCGACCGCCACCGCCCCCGCCGCCTACGATTCGGGAACGATGCACCTGCCCCGGTCGAGGAGACGCCACCCGTGACCACCAGCACGATCGAGCGCGAGAGCTACTACCACCGGACGGGCGAGCACACGTTCAAGCCCACCGCGCACGCGGGTGGTGCGTGGAGCGTTGACGAGCAGCACTTCAGCCCGCTGGCCGGCCTCGTCGTGCACGCCCTCGACCAGCACCTCGCCGGACGTGCCGGGGGCCTGGCGCTCTCCCGGATCAGCTATGACATCCTCGGCCGGATCGCGCTCGACGAGTGCGAGATCACCGTGGAGACCGTCCGCCCCGGCCGCACCATCGAGCTCCTCGAGGCGACGGTGACGATCGGCGGGCGCGCCGTCGTGCGGGCCCGCGCCTGGCTGCTGGCCACCCTGGACACCTCGGCCGTCGCCGACAGCCCGCGCGAGCCGCTGCCCGCGCCCGATTCGCTCCCGCTGTGGACGATGGGCGAGGCGTGGGACGGCGGCTACATCGCCTCCATCGACGTGCGCCGCATGCCGCCGGCCCGCCGGGGCCGGACGACGGCGTGGCTGACCTCGCGTGTCGACCTGGTCGCGGGCGAGCCGAGCAGCCCGCTGGCGACCTTCGTCGCGCTGGTGGACACCGCCAACGGCATCGCCCCGCAGCAGGATCCGACGGAGTGGATGTTCCCCAACGTCGACCTGACGATCCACCTGCACCGCGCGCCGACCGGTCCCTGGACCGGCCTGGACACCACGGTCACCTTCGGCCCGACCGGCCAGGGCCTGACCAGCACCGTCCTGCACGACGTGAACGGGCCGGTCGGCCAGGCCGAACAGATCCTCACCGTCCGCCCGCAGCCCCGTCCGCTGGGCTGACCGCCGCCCCGGTGGCGCTCGCCTCCGGCAGTCCTGCCCGCACCAGCTCGTGACCCGGGCAAGGGCCGCCGTCGACGTGCGCGTTCACGCGTTCGGGTCCCACTCTGCGAGCTGCTCCATCGGCTCGGTGTTCCCGGTGTTGTCCAGGCCGTCGAGCGGGACGCGCGCGTAGAAGTAGAGGACCAGTTCGCTCGCTGCGCCTCGCATCACCAGGTCGCCCGGCTCCGCGTCGGCGGCGAGGTCGTCACAGCGGACCCCGTCGGCGTCGAGGGTCAGGCGCCAGGAACGGCCCTCGGTCGCGTGCAGGTCGATGGTCGCCGGCTTGAACGGCCAGGGGACGGTCGTCGCCGAGACGGTCGTCAGGAACTCGTCGACACCCTCGACCGCGACGTCCGTCGGCAGCGGCTGCGCGGCGCCCTGGATGAGCTGGACGTCGTAGGTGTGGACGGCGATCTCCTGGATCTGGTGCCGGGCCACCGCTCCACTGGTCTCCGGGGCCTGCGAGCGGCCCCACCAGGTCCAGCAGCCGCGGTCCGGGCCGGCCTCGCGCAGCGCGTCGAGCATGAGCTCGGTCGACTCGGCGAGCCAGGCGTCCAGGGCTTCGCGGTCGCGGGGCGCGGTCGGGGCGCCCTTCGGGTCCGTCCTCGCCGGGGGCTCGGCGCCCGGGCCCGCCGCGACGATGGCGGCCTGGCGGCGCCGGCCGTCACCGAGGTGCTGCGCCAGTTCGCGCAGTGTCCAGTCCGGACAGGTCGGGACCTGGACGTCAAGGTCGGGGGCGGACGCGATCGCAGTGCGGAACGCGGCCGAGCGGTCTTCGATCAGCCGCAGGACCTCGGGGAACTCCAAGATTTTTTGCACGCCGGTTGTGTATCACGGCGCTCCCGCCGCCGGGTAGCGAATTTGTCGGCCGAGGGCGTCGACGGCCGGGCGGGGCGCCGCCGCGGGGCCTCAGCCTTGCGGCGGCGTCCAGAACGCGGTGAGCCTCGCGACGCCGGGTCCGAGCGCCTGCCAGGAACCATCGAACTCCAGGACGGCCACGGACGCGGTCGGGAAGCCGGACTCCGCCGCCCGCTGCGCGAGGTCACCGTCGGCCGCCCCGGCCAGAAGCGCGACCAGCTCGTGCAGGCTCGGATTGTGTCCGACGACGACCAGGTCGCGCACGCCGTCCGAGGTGTCCCGCACCATCGCGACCAGCTCGGCGATCCCTCCCTCCCCCCGGTGGATCTCCACACTCAGGTCGTAGAGCCGCTCCTCGTGGATCGTCTCGGGAACCTGCGGCAACGCGGCGGCCACGCGTTCCCAGGTCTCCCCGGTCCGGCGGGCCCCGGACACCCGCGCGAGATCCGGCGCGATGCCGGAATCCGCGAGCCATCGCCCGGCACCGGACGCCTCCGCCCGCCCCCGCTCGTCGAGACGCCGCTCCTTGTCGACCGGCGTCTCCCGCTCGGCCTGCGCATGCCGGATCAGGACGACCCTCCGGCCGGTACCCGTGGTCACGTTGTCCTCCCCTGGTCCGCCGAGCGCGCCACGGCCGACGGAATCGTTGGTCCTTTGCACACGAACGCTACCCCAGCCGGGCTCGGGCCCAACTCGCCGCCACCGCCCCGTCGGCAGGGGTGCCGTCAGAGCCGCTTGGCGCGCAGCACCCCGGTCAGCATGGGGAGGGTGAACTCGCCGTCGGCGAGCTCGGGCCGGCCGGCGAGGTAGGCCCGGATCGCGCTGCGCCTGGCCTCGCGCTCCTGTTCCGGCATGACGAGCATGCCCGCGCGCGTCGCCAGGGTGTCGACGAGGGAGTCGGCGGTGCGACGCTGCCCGTGCGGGAAGGCGGACTGCTCCGGCGAGCCGAAGCGGGCGGCGTCACCGTTCCTCGGAAGGTGCATGCCCGCCGTCACCGCGCGCCAACTGGCGGGCGTGTCACGCTCGCCGATCGCCTCGGTCCCGCCGACCCGCGCGAGCCCGGCGACCCAGTCCACCTCGTCGTCCAGCAGGTTCCACAGCCCGGCCAGCACACCGCCGGGTGCGAGGACGCGGGCGATCTCCGGTCCCGCGACGGCCATGTCGAACCAGTGCATGGCGTTTCCGGCGACGACGGCGTCGACGGAGGCGTCCGGCAGCGGGATCCGCTCGGCGCTGCCCGGCAGGGCGCGGACGGCGGGCAGCGCGCGGCGCAGCTCGCCCAGCATCGCCGCGTCCGGCTCGACGGCGACGACGTCGGCCCCCAGGGCCACCAGCGTTCCCGTCAGCTTCCCGGTCCCGGCGCCGAGATCGAGCACCCGCGGCCCGGGCGCCGCTTCCAGCGCCCACCGCACCGCGGCCCGGGCGTAGTCCGGCCGGTGCTCGGCGTAGGCGACGGCCGCGGAGCCGAAGGACGATGCGTGCAGTGACTGTTCGTCATGATCCATATCTGCACGCTACCTCGGCCCGCTACTCGACGGGGCCGGCCAGGGTCTCGACCGGCCACAGCGGCGAGGTGGGCTTCTTGCGCGTGAGGGCCGCCAGCTCCTCCGGAGGCTCGGCGCCGTCCCGGACGGCCGCGAGGTAGGCCTTGGCCTCCCGCGGACCCAACCCCGGCGCCTGCCTGCGCAGATGCCTCATCGCGGCCACGGCCCCGGCGGACCGCACCAGTTCACGGACGGCGGCGGCCAGCGGATCGGGGCGGCGGACACCCTTGGTCTGGAGCAGGTAGTGGTCCTCCCACCCCTCGGTCGGCCACCAGGCATCGGGGACGTGGTGCAGGCTTCCGTCGTACCGGTCCACGAGCACATGACTGTTCCCGCCGACAGGCCTGCCGCCCCCGTCCCCGGCCCGGGCCGACGCGGCCGGGCCCCAGAACACGAGCCACCCGACCTCGTACTCCTCCACGGCGTGGACAACCCGCTCGAAGGCTGGCCCGTCGCCCGCCAGGTAGCACTCGACGAGCTCGATGGCGCGTTCCTTGTCGATCACGCTCTCATCGTCCAGCACGGGTCAAGCGGTCGTGGCGCAGGAAATCGGCCGGGCCGATTTCCTGCGCCGGGGGTGTTCGCGGTCAGTGGCGGGCGCCGCAGGTGGCGGCGCAGCGCACGTAGGGCTCGGCGGCGGTGTCTCCTGAAGTGGTCGGCCCCGGAGGACGATTCCTCCGGGGCCGACCAGCCGCATGGTCCCCTACTTCAGGAGGGCCAGGGCCTTCGCCACGCGGTCGATCGCCGTGCACACCACCTCCGGCTGGTAGGCCGTGTAGCACAGGCGGAAGAACCCGGGGGCGGGGCTGTGCATGGTCTGGCCCGGGAGGAGGGTGACTTCGGTCGGTGCGCAGCGCAGGTACTCGAAGAGCCACTGCTCATCGGGGTCCATCTCGTTCGGCGGGGTGAACGGGAGCGGGCTACAGGGCTCCTTCTCCTTCCGCTTCCCCAGGTACGCCGTCAGGTCCAGCCAGAAGAACTGGGCCGGGTTGTCACCCTCCGTATAGACGAACTCGATCCCCCTCGTGACCAACCGCTCCCGCACCTTCACGAAGCTCTCGCTCAGCAGCTCCTTGTAGCGCCGCATCGCATAGCTGGTGTACAGCTCCGCGCCGGGCCCGTTCACCGTGGCCTCCAGCAGTTCCCCGAGCACGTAGTGCTTCAGCGAGTCGACCGGGGTGAACCACGACATCGGGTTCTTCTTCTCCTCGATGCCCGACGTCCCCAGCATCGCCCGCTGCACCGGCCCGTACTTCGAGACCACGAACCCGGTCCGGAACCCCGAGAGCCCGAAGTCCTTCGCGAACCCCCACACCACGTGGATCCGGTTCCACGCTCGCCCGTACGCCTCCAGCGCCAACGCACTCGTGAACGGCACCCGCACCCCGTCGACCTGCGAATGTGCGTAGATCTCATCAGAGATGATGTGCATTTCGGTCTCGCCGAGCACCCAGGCGTAGATCTCGTCCAGCAGCTGCTTCCCGTAGTTGACGCCCAGCGGGTTCTGCGGGTTGGTCAGCACCAGCAGCCGGGGGTACTCACCGTGCACGCGGTAGTAGCGGAAGTACTCGTCCCTGATCGCGTCCAGCGTGAGCCGGAACCGGTCCGGCCCCTCGGTGGGCAGCGGCACGGGGACGCACGTCAGCTTCGGCCGCTGCTCGAACGACCAGTTGAACCCCTGCCAGTACGGCGCCGGCAGCAGCACCGCGTCGCCCTCCTTCAACGGCGGCGGACCGGCCTCCCCCGTCTTCGGCGGGTCCTGGAGCGCGAACGCGAGACACTCCAGCGCCGACCCGACGCCGCCCGCGCCGAACACGTCGCCCCAGGCGACGTCCACCTCGAAGGCCTTGCTCAGCAACGCCGCGACCTCCTGGCGCAGCCTGTCCTCACCGTACGGGCGCTTGTACTGGATGTACGTCTCCGGCAGCAGCTCGATCTCGTTGAACACCCTCTTCTGCATCGAGTCCTCGTACACGAGGACGTTCTCCGCGACGGACAGGTTGATGGCCGTGGGCGGTTCCTGGTCGCGGTGGAGGGCGAGGGCCTGCTCGAAGTCGGGGATCCGGGCGATCAGCTCGGCGGGCTCGATCGGCCCGGTCGGAACGGTCATGACGGCGTGGCTCACTTCCGAGGTTGCGGACGGTTCGCATGCGGATGGCCCCACCGCATCACGCCCCCCTGCCACCCGCCACCCATCCGCGCCCATCCGGCGACCGGGGGCGCTCACCCGGCCCGCCGCGCCCTCCCCCGCAGCACCACGCCCCCGCTCACCAGCAGCGCCGTGCCCAGCGCGTACACCGGGAGCCACCGCGTCGTGGTCGCCGCCAGGCAGTCGTCCACCGCCACCCGGCTCTGCTGCTCCTGCGCGTACGCCAGCGCCGCCGCATCCTTCCCGGCCAGGTCCCCCAGCGCGGCCTGCGCGTGCAGGTTCTCGTACCGGCCCGCCTGCACACACCCGTCCCGCGTGCCCGGCATCGGGAACAGCCACTCCCACCGCTGCAACGCCGGCGCCAGCGCGAGCGCCACGCACAGGCCCACCACCAGCGAGTACGCCGCCAGATTCCACCCGAAACCAGCAGCCCCCCGCCCCGGAACGCGCCCGAAGGCCAACACGACCGTGAGCAACGTCAGCCCCAGGTACGTGGAGAACCACTCCCACGAACCCTCCGCCAGCGAGAACGCCAGCACCACACCGAGCGCCGTACCGAGCACCCCGGCATCAGGGCCCGCGCCCGCCGCACCACCGCGACCACGACCACGACCACTCACACGCCCTCCCGACCAACACCACCTGCCCGCTCCGAAGCAACCAGCCTCCCGCCCGAGCCCGCCCCCACCGCCCCGGCGCCACCGCACCCCCACCCGTACGGCTCAGTCCGCCGCCCGCCGAGGGTCGTCCCCCGTCACATGGCACCCGCCCCGTCATTTCGGTCCGCGCCCTGGAGATCGCCCCGGCGATCGCCGGGTGGGCCGAGGCGGAGTTCTCGCCGACACCCCGCCCCGCCCCTGGAGCGTCGGCCGCGACAGCAACACAGGCCGGTTCGCCTTCGGCTGGGACGAGTGACCTTCATGGCCCGCTGCGAGGGTTTCCGGCCCCGGGCCGGGCGGGTCGGTCCGCCGCCAGGGGCTTGACCCAGCGGGTCCACTGGGGCTGCGAGCCGTAGCCGGCGGCCTGCCAGGTGCGGTGGCCGAGGGTGTTGTCGTCCAGCACCATCGCGTCCGCGCGGCGACCACCGAGGGCGGCGAACCGGGCCTCCGCGGCGGCCAGCAGGGCCGCGCCGATGCCGCGGCGGCGGTGGTCCGGGTCGACGGCGAGGCGGTACAGGTGGCAGCGCCAGCCGTCCCAGCCGGCGATGACCGTGCCGAGCAGGACGGCAGGGTCGTCCGCCCGGGCGGCGAGCAGCAGGCACTGCGGGTCGCGGGCCAGCAGCGCCGCCACGCCGTCGGCGTCGTCGGTGATGCTGGTGCCCTTGGCGGCGCGGGCCCACAGGCCCAGTACGGCGGGGATGTCGTCGGGGACGGCGGCGCGCAGGGTGAAATCGATCATGCGGGCGTGTCTACCAGGGCCGCGCACCGCCCGGCCGGGAATTTCAGGTGCCGGACGGGCCTCCCGCCAGTTCCCACACCGTCGTCGTCTTCAGCGCCGTGTCCTCCAGGTCCGCGATCACCGGGACGTCGTACGCCGCCAGGGCCGTGAACCGCTCGCGCGGCAGGTAGGCGCGGCCGGGGTCGCCGACGATGACGACCGCGCCCCGCGCCCGGGCGCGTTGCAGGAACGGCAGGAAGCGTGCCGCCATCGCCCGCTCGTAGAAGACGTCCCCGGCGAGCACCACCTCCGCCGGTGCGCCGTCCCCGTCCAGCAGGTCCTCGACGGCCGCCGCCACCTCCACCCCGTTGGCGGCCGCGTTGACCCCGATCGCGGCGACGGCGTACGCGTCGATCTCGGCGGCCCGCACCGACCGGGCGCCGCGTTGCGCCGCCGCGATGCCGACCAGCCCGGAGCCCGCCGCCAGGTCCAGCACCGTGCGCCCGGCGACCAGTTCCGGGTGGTCCAGCACGTACCGGGCCACCCCGACGCCGCCCGCCCAGGCGAAGGCCCAGAACGGCGGCGGCAGCCCGACCTCGCCACGCGCGGCCTCCGTGGTCTCCCACAGCTCGATGGCGTCCTCCGCCATGTGCAACCGCACCTCGGGCACAAACGGCACCGGCCCGATCCGGGTCTGTGCCCGCACGAACTCCTGGTCCGACAAGATGGCCGCCCCCGAACTCACCGGGCGTGTCTCGCTCAGCATGCGCGCCAGCATAGAGCCCCTGACCAGCCGCTCCGTCCACGCCGTGGCGCAAGGCCGGCGGGATGCCTTTGAACTTCCCTTCTCACCTGGCACGTTGTGAACGATCCAGCCGGAGGCCCGGCCGTGGCGCAAGGAGCCACGCCATCCCCGAAAAGCCTCAGCAGCACCCTCTTTGACGTCCGCTCAGTTCGACCGGAAGCGGGTGGCCGGGGGATCCGACGGAGGGTAGGTTCTCCCCGAAGCCGGTGTGCGGCCGGCGGGGAAGCGGGGTGGGCCGGATGTCGGACGCGGTGTCGGGCGGACTGCCGGACGGGGTGCTGGCAGGACGGGCGGCGGTCGTCACGGGCGGCTCACGCGGGATCGGGCGAGCCGTGGTGGAGCGGCTGGCGGCGGACGGCGCGCACGTCGTGTTCGGCTACGCGCAGGACGACGCGGCGGCGGCCGAGGTGGTGCGCACGGTGGCCGCGCGCGGGGTCGGACGGGCGCACGCCGTGCGGTCCGACCTCGGCGAACCCGACGGCGCGGAGCAGCTGATGGCGGCGGCCGAGAAGGAGCTCGGCGGCCTCGACATCCTCGTCAACAACGCGGCACGCGGCTTCACCCGCACACCGCTCGCCGAGACCGAGGCGGCGGACTTCGACGCCGTGCTCGCCGTCAACACCCGCGCGGTCTTCCTGACCCTGCGGTACGCGGCGCGCCGGATGCGCGACGGCGGGCGGATCGTCAACGTCTCCTCCCTCAACACCCGCCGCCCCACCACCGGCATCGCCCCGTACCTCGCCGGCAAGGGCGCCCTGGAACAGCTGACGGAGGCTGCGGCGCTGGAGCTCGGGCCGCGCGGGATCACCTGCAACACCGTCTCCCCCGGGCCGGTGGAGACCGAGCTGCTGCGCTCCACCAACCCCCCGCAGGCGCTGGAGACGGTCGCCGCGATGACCCCGCTGCGGCGGCTCGGGCAGCCGGCGGACGTCGCCGACGTGATCGCGTTCCTGGTCGGCCCGGACGGCCGGTGGGTCTCCGGGCAGAACCTCGGCGCGACGGGCGGCCTGCGCTGACGGCGCTGCGGTGACCGCAGGGCGGCGGGGCGGTAGGTCCGTGATCACGCAGGATCACGCACTGCCACCCGATCCGTACCATTTCGATACCGAAGCCTGGATGAGCTGGGAAGATGCTCGCCGGGCGGGGCGGGCCCCGGTAGCATCCGGCTCAGGCCACCCGGACCGGCCAGGCGGCGCAGCACCGCCGTGCCGGTTCCGCCGGGCGGCCGACTCCCGCGGGTCCGCCCGGGGGCGGCCCCGGGTGTGACGCTCCGGCGGCGCCGCCCGGCGGTGCCCGTTTACACGGCACGCGCGCAAGGGCAGTCGCGCGGAACGGCGAAGGGCAGCGTCTTGGCGGACAGACTCACCGGTGGCGACTCCTCACTCCTGCGGCGGATCAACGCGGCGGTGACCCTCCGGGCGCTGCGCGAGGGCCACGCGGTGACCCTGACCCAACTGGTCGGCGACACCGGGCTGTCCCGGCCGACGGTCGAGGGCGTGATCGAGGGACTGGTGGAGACCGGCCTGGTCGCCGAGGTCGAGCCGCAGTCGGGCGGCCAGGCGGGTGCCGGACGGCGCGGCCGGCCGGCCCGGTGGTTCCGGTTCCGCGCCGAGGCCGGGCACATCCTCGGCATCGAGATCGGCGTGCACGACATCCGGATCGTCCTCGCCGACCTCGCCGGAGAGGTGGTGGGCAGCCACTTCCGGCCGGTCGAGGAGTCGCTGGACGCGGAGGAACGGCTCGCCGCCGTACGGTCGGTGGTCGCGGAGGTGCTGCGCAAGGCGGGCGTGTCGCGGGACAACCTGTGGGCGGTGGGCGTCGGCACCCCGGGCATCGTCGACCGGGACGGCACCGTGCAGCTGGGCACCGCGATGCCCGGGTGGACCGGGCTGGACCTCGGGGCCCGGCTGCGGCGCTCGTTCCGCTGCCCGGTGATGATCGAGAACGACGCCAACCTCGCCGCCATCGCCGAGCACTGGCAGGGCGCGGCGGTCGGCGCCGACGACGTGGTGTTCGTGATGGCGGGGCTGAGCCCGGGGGCCGGTTCGCTCATCAACGGCCGCCTGCACCGGGGCTTCGGCGGCGCGGCCGGCGAGATCGGCGCACTGCACCTGCTGGGGCAGGAGGTGACGCCGGAGCGTCTGCTCTCCACCACCGGCAAGCCGCTCAACCCGCTGGACGAGGCGGCGGTCGCCCGGGTGCTGCGGCTGGCGCGCGAGGGCGACGAGGTGGCACGGGTCGCCACCGACCGGTTCCTGACCCGCCTGGTGCAGAGCGTCGCCGCCCTCGTCCTGGCCATCGACCCGCAGCTGGTGGTGATCGGCGGCTGGGCGGCCGGCCTGGACGGCGTCCTCGACCCGCTGCGCGAACGCCTCGCCGAGTTCACCCTGCGTGCCCCGGAGGTGGCACTGGCGGCCCTGGGCTCGGAGGTCGTCGCGATGGGCGCCCTGCGGGTGGCCCTCGACCAGGTCGAGGAGCAGCTCTTCGCCGTCAACCCCCCGACGGGGGAAGCCGGTTCGGCCCGGGCCTGAGCGAACCGGACCGACCGACCTCCTACCGACCGACCGGCCCCTACCGGCCGATCCCGTACCGGGCGATCCCGCCGCGCCATGGCAGTTCGTCCTCGAAGTCGCAGGCGGCGACGGCGGGCCGGCCGGCACCGTCGAGGGCGCGGAGGATCCGGGCCACGAGTTCGACCACCCCGCCCGGCGCCGGCCCGGGCGGAAGGTCGATCTCCACGGTGACCGGCCACCACAGGAACTCCTCCGCGCCCGGCGCCGCGTCCTCGTTGCGCCGGACCTCGACGACGGCGTCCGGCAGTTCCAGGACGCCGTCGTCGAACCGCCCGCCGGTGGCGGCCTCCAGCAGCACGCGGGTCTGCCGGAGGCCGCCGTCCACGAAGATCCGGCAGAAGGCACCGGCCTGCGTCATCGGGCCGGTCCGAAGTCGGGACCGCTCAGGTCGACGGTCAGGCTGTTGTCGCAGTTGTTGGTGAAGGTGGCCAGCGGCCAGTCGACGGTGATCTCCACGAGCTCGTTGCAGAGCAGGTGCACCAGCCACAGCAGGTCGCCCCGCGCGTCGAGCCGGGCGAAGAACCCGTCCGACCCGTGCGAGCCGCCCCCGCTCAGCAAGCGCCCCGAGCCGTCCGGGAGCACCACTTCGGCGAAGACGTCGGCGGAGGCGCTCCAGCCGGGGCGTGCCGTTCGCAGGGCCTCCATGTCGATCGGATCCCCCAGCCTGAACCAGGTCAGCTCCGCGCCGTCGCAGTCGGCCTCCCGCCCGGTGCCGTCCGCGCAGAACAGACCGCAGTCGACCGGCATCCGACCGTCCTGCCACAGATCGGCGACCCACGCCCTGCGCATCGTTACCCCTGACCGTTGATCGGGGCCGGCCGCTCGTACAGGCCCTTCGGGGGAACCGGACCGCCCTGCTCGATGTTACGCGGGTCGTTCATCCGCGCGTCGAACGCCTCCTCCCAGTTCTTGCCCTTCTTGATCGACGGGGCGCAGGGGTCGACGCGCTCGATCGCGACCGGCTTGCCCGCTTCCCGGGCCGCGTCGAGCCGGCGGTTGTCGTAGCTGACGAGTTGCCCGTCGACCTCGATCACGTGAAGTGCGGTGCCCGGCCGGGTCCAGTCCCAGGTCCCGTTGCGCATCGCCCCGACGTAGTTGTTCGGACTGATGGTCCGCTGCGAGAAGTTGATGGTCTCGGGGTCGACCCACTCCAGCCCGCCGTCGCTCTGGCCGCCCTGCGGTCCCGGCGCGCAGTTGGCGGCTTCCTTCCCGCCCTTGCCACCCCCCTTGCCGCCCTGGCCGGCGTCCGCCGGTCGGGGGTCGAGGGCGCCGGCGGGGAGGCGACCGTCGGCATTGGCGGCGAGGCAGGCGTCGGCGGGGCCTCCGGTTCCGCAGCCGGCTTCGGGGTCGCTCGGCTCGTCGAGGTGCGGGTCGGCGCTGCTGGTGTCGGTGGGGGTGGGCAGCTGGATCGGATTGGTGAGGTCGATCAGCGCCCGCCACACGGTCTCCCAGTAGTGGCGGACACTGACCTGCGGCCCGCTCTTGGTCCAGGAGCCGTCGGAGTAGTAGGAGGTGACCCGGGTGGTGTCGGTGATCCAGGTGTCGGTGCGCTCGTAGAGGTAGGTGTCGTCCCACCAGGTGGTCACCTCGGTGCGCACGTCGGTGGTCGTGGCCTTGCTGGTGCTGACGACGTACGGCCGGGGCGGGGCGGACTGCGGCGGCTTGGGCTTGGGCGGCTGGGCGCCGACGGGGGGCTTGGGGAGCTGGTTGGTGCCCGGGTCGGTGACGGTGACGCCGTCGGTGCCGGAGCCGGTGGAGACGGGGCTCAGGCTGCCGTCGGCGTTGACCACCTCGTAGACGACGTAGCCGGCGAAGGCGACCACCACGATCGCGCCGACCACCAGCGCGGCGGTGCAGGCGACCGAGCAGGTGACCGCGGCGGCACCGGCCTCGGCCACGGTGGCGCCGACGGCGACGATCTCGCCACCCACGGCCGCCGCCTCCTCCGCGATGGTGGCGGCCAGGCCGCCGCCGGCCCGCAGGGCGGTGCCGAGCAGCTCCAGGCCGTCCCCGGCCAGGCTGCCGACCGCGCGGGCGCCCTGCCCGAGCAGCGCGCCGAGGTCGAAGTGGCCGTCGGGGTCCCAGCGGCCGACCGGGTCGCCGGCACCGTAGCCGTAGCGGTTGGCGGTGGCGGCGGTGCGCAGGCCGGGGACCCGGTCGTCGGCGGAGGTGAAGCGGCCGGTGCCGGGGTCGTACCAGCGGGCCTGGGCGTGCACGCGGCCGGTGGCGGGGTCGGTCCAGCCGCCCTGGAAGCCGAGGGCCGGGGCCGCGCCGCTGGTGGCGGTGGGCTTGCCGAAGGGGCTGTAGGAGCGCCCGGCGGCCAGCGCGCCGCTGCCGGTGTCGGTGGCGCCGAGCACGTCGTGGTGGGCGTTGGTGAGCAGGGTGCGGGCGGTGCCTCCGCCGCTCGGGGCAGCCGCTATCGCGGTGCCGTCCAGGGCCCGGGCGTAGGACCAACTACCGTCGGAGTCCGGTTCCTTGGCGAGTCCGGCGTAGCTGAAGGAGGCCGCCGCGGCGGTGCCGGCGGTCGCGGCGGTGAGCCGGTCGAGGGCGTCGTAGGCGTAGCTGCGGCCGTCGACGCCGGTGAGCCGGCCGAGCGCGTCGTAGCGGTTGGTGGAGGTGGCGGTGACGGCGCCCGCTGCGTCCTTGGTGGTCGTGGTGGCGAGGGTGCCACGCGGGGTGAAGGTGTAGCTGGTGGTCGCGCCGTCGGCGGCCGTGCTGGAGGTCAGGCGGTTGCGCGGATCGTAGGCGGCGGTGCTGGTGCCGGTGGCGGTGTGCTGGGCGGCGGTGCCGGTCCAGTCGGTGACGGAGGTGCGGTTGCCGGCGGCGTCCCAGCCGTAGTCGGTGCCGGTTCCCTTGGTGGTGTCGGTGACCCGGGTGAGGCGGCCGGCGGGGTCGTAGTCGTAGGTCTCGCCGTGCGGGTCGGCGGTGCCGGTGGAGCCGCTGGTGAGCAGTCGGCCGGCCGGGTCCCAGCTGTAGGTGAGCTGGGTGGAGAGGTGGCCGGCGGGGTCGGTGACGGTGTCGGTGGTGATCCGGCCGAGGCCGTCGTAGCCGAGGCTCCGGGTCGGTCCGGCGCTCTGGCCGGCCTTGCGCTGTTCGGTGGTGACCTGGCCGGCGAGGTCGTGGGTGAGGGTCCGGGTCAGGCCGGAGAGGTTGTCGGTGACGGTGCCGAGGTCGTTGTTGCCGTTCCAGGTGTAGCTGACCTTGGCACCGCCGGGGGCGGTCTCGGTGAGCGGGCGGGCGGCGGCGTCGTAGGTGAAGGAGCTGGTGCCGAGCGGTCCCTGGCTGCCGGTGAGCAGGCCGCGGTCGTCCCAGGCGAAGGTCTGCGCGCCGCCGGGGGCGGAGGCGGAGGTGACCCGGCCGGCGAGGTCGTAGCCGAAGGTGCGGGAGGCGTCACCGTCGCCGCCGGTGCCGGACTCGTTGGTCAGCCGGCCGAGACCGTCGTAGCCGAACGTGTGCCGCACGCCGCCGGGCTGGGTGATGGCGGTGACCTGTCCGGCCGCGTCGTAGCCGGTGGTGGTGGTCCGGTCGGCGGCGGACTGGTCGGCGGGGACGGCCGGCAGCGACTGCGCCTCGGCCAGGCCGAGGGAGTTGTACCGCTGGTGGGTGGCGTTGCCGTTGGCGTCGGTGATCCGGGTGAGCCGGCCGAGCAGGTCGTGGCCGAGGCCGGTGACCGGGGCGGAGGCGGTATCGCCGGGGCGCACCGCGGGGTCGGTGAGCGTGGTCGGCCGGTTGCGGGCGTCGTAGGCGGTGCGCCAGACCTGGCCGTCGGGGTCGGTGACGCTCACCGTGTTGCCGACCGCGTCGTAGCCGTATCCGGTGCGGGCGAGGACGGTGCCGGCCGGGTCCGCGACGGTCCTGGCCGTCGCCCGGCCGGCCAGGTCGTAGCTGGTGGTGGACTTGCGGCCGAGCGGGTCGGTCACGGTGGCGGTGCGGCCGGCGAGGTCGTAGGTGTAGCGGGTGGTGCCGCGGCCGGCCGGGGTGCTGGAGACGCGCTCGCCGAGCTTGTTGTAGGTGTAGGTGGTGGAGGTGGCGCCGAGGGTCTCGGTGAGGACGTCGCCGAAGTCGTCGTGGGTGTAGGCGGTCGTGTAGCTGTCGGGGGTGGCGGTGCCGTTGCGGACCACCGAGGTGGCGGAGATCCGCCGGTCCATGCCGTCGTAGACGGCGAGGGTCTGGGCGCCGGTCGGGTCTATGACGGAGAGCACGTTGCCGTTGTCGTCGCGGCGCACCACGGTGACGCCGGGCGCGGCCCCGGAGGTGGCGGGCGGCAGGGTGGTGCGCACCAGCCGGTCACGCAGGTCGTAGGTGTAGGTGGTGGTGCGGCCGAGCGCGTCGGTGTGCGAGGTGGTGTTGCCGTCCGCGTCGTAGGTCCACTTCTCGACCGGGTTCAGGGCGGCGGTGGCACCGGGCGGGGTGTAGGCGGGCAGCCGGGCCTCGGTGCGGTGGCCCTGCTTGTCGTAGAGGAAGCGGGTGACGGCGCCGGTGGCGTCCTTGACCTCGGTGACCTCTCCGAAGGTGTTGT
This sequence comes from Kitasatospora sp. NPDC004723, assembly GCF_040609255.1. Classification (NCBI taxonomy): domain Bacteria; kingdom Bacillati; phylum Actinomycetota; class Actinomycetes; order Kitasatosporales; family Streptomycetaceae; genus Kitasatospora; species Kitasatospora sp. NPDC004723. The sequence continues at coordinate 30,341 of NZ_JBEXJT010000046.1, forward strand.
AGCCGCGGGTCGTGGTGCCCTGCTGGGCGGTGGCGACGGCGCCGGGCGTGCCGTCCTCGACCGGGGTGGCGGGCGTGGTGGTGCTGGAGAGCCGTCCGAGCTGGTCGAAGGCGTTCGTGGTGGTGTACGCCGGGTCGGCCTGGCCGGGGGCGCCGGGCTGCGGCATGCCGCGCGGGTCGGTGGTGGCGAGGACCCGTCCCCCGGCGTCGCGCAGGTAGCCGGTGACCAGCGCGGTGGCGGCGTCGGGGCGGGTGACGGTGGCGGCGAGCCGGCCGGTCGCGGCCTCCCAGACGTTCTCACTGGTCTCGGTGCGGGTGCCGTCGGTCACGGTGGTGGAGGTGACCAGGCCGGCCGTGTCGTAGGCCGTGGTGGCCGTGCGGTTGAGGCCGCCCGGGTCGCCGGTGGTGGAGGTGACGCGGTTGGCGGCGTCGTAGGCGAAGACGGTGGTGCGGGCGGCGGCGCCGTCACCGCGCACGTCCTTGACGACGTTTCCGGCGTTGTCGTAGGTGAAGGTGTGCAGGGTGATCTCGCGGGTGCTCGTCCCCTGCTGGTTCACCAGCGAGAACTTCTCGGTGAGCACCAGGTTGTCGTTGGTGTAGGTGTACGTCACCAGGTGCTGCATGGCGTCGGTGACGTGGGCGAGGCGGCCGGCGTCGTCGTAGCCGAAGGTCTTCAGCCGCACCTGGCGCGGCGGGGAGTTGGCGGTCGGGTCGTCGACGAAGCCCAGGAGGTCGACCTGGCTCAGGCGGCCGTTGATGTCGTAGCCGTAGACGTAGTGCGCGCCGTTGGGGCTCCAGCTGTCGGTGACGTTGCCGATCTGGTCGTAGACGACGCGCTTGGTGGTGACGCCGTCCTCGGTGACTCTGGTGAGCCGGTCCTGGGCGTCGTAGCCGTAGGTGGTGGTGCGCGCGGCGTCGCCGCCCTGGGCGGCGGGGGTGAGGTCGGCGACGGTCTTCGTGGCGACGTTGCCGTCCGGGTCGTAGGTGTAGCTGGTGCGGGCCTGGTGGGTGACGCCGCTGACGGGGTTCGGCACCGCGGGCGCGGTCTCGGTGGCGAGGCGGCCGAACTTGTCGTAGGTGTAGGTGGTGGTCGCGCCGTTCGGCTGGGCGGGGTCGGTGACGGTGCGCCGGGTCACCCGCCCGAGGTCGTCCGTGAAGGTGTCGGTACGCCCGCCGCCCGGGAGGACGACCATGGTCTGGTCGCCCTCGCGGTTGTAGCCGTAGCGGGTGAGCCTGCTGCCCGGGTCGGTGACACCGACCACCTTGTAACAGGTGCCGCGGTCGCCCTCGCGGTGATTGGGGTGAATGTCGTTCGTGATGGGCGCGCCGCAGGCCCAGGTCATTCCGGTGGTGCCGCCGACCGGGTTGGTCTCGGTGACGAGGCGGCCCATGGGGTCGTAGTCGTACGCGATGGAGTGGCCGTTGGCGTCGGTGACCTTCGTCGGCTTGCCGTTGACCGGATCACCGATCCGGTTCGTGTCGAGGTGGTACTCGGTGCTCTCCTGGAACGGCTGGAGGGGGGTGCGGTAGCGGATGACCCGGGTGCGCATGCCGAAGTTGCTCCAGCCGTACCGGGTGACGTTGCTGTTCTCGTCGACGGAGGCGGTCAGTTCACCGAAGATGTCGTAGGTGAACATCCGCAACCGGTTGGCGGGTGGTGTCGGGGTCGCCGTCCAGCGGTAGGCGAGCTGGCCTTCCCGGTTGTACTGGTAGTAGGTGTGGACACCGCGCGGGTCGGTGCGGTGGACGATCGGCACCGGGCTCGGGCCGGAGGTGTCGATCCTGCGGTCGTACGTCCAGCCGTTGTCGACACCCGTGGCGTTGTTGTCGGCCCGGCCGACGTGGAACACCCGGTCGCCGTCGTAGACGACGGTGGTGACGTTCTCGGCTCGGGCGCGCTGCGCCTTGACCAGGCGCTTGGTGCCCCCGCCGGGCCGGCTGCTCTCGTAGGTGTAGGTGGTGCAACCGCCGGCCGGGTCGCAGACCTTGGTCAGGTAGTCGTCGGTGTAGGTGTAGGACCAGGTGATCGCGGTCGGGGAGTCGTACACCCGTTCGGTGGAGACGGAGCTGATGTGGCCGCGGCCGTCCCATCGGACGTACAGGGCGCGGTTCGAGGACGCGAGGTACATCCGGGAGGTCTGGCCGTTGGGGTCGCCGTGCTCCAGTTGGAGGTTGCCGCCTCCCGTCCAGTCGGTGACCTGGAGGTCCTGGCCGGTGAAGTAGTAGTCGCGGGCGCCCATTCGGATGTGGCTCGCGTCCACCCACTCGCCGAGGCCGCCGCTGCCGTACTGGGCGACGAAGCCGCTGTTCGGGTAGGGCTCGCGGCCGAAGTTGACCTTCCGTCCGTCGTCCAGTCTGAGCGTGAAGATACCGTTCCCGGCGTCGGCGACGCCCATGTCCCACAGCGAGCTCCAGCCGATGCCGAAGGAGGTGTTGGCGGTGGCGGCGCTGTTGTAGGTGCGCTGCACCTGGAGGCCGATGGTGGGTTCCGGAAAGTCGAAGTCGGTCTCGCGGCGGGTGTAGTTGCCGAGGTAGAGGTTGACGCCGACCTCGTCGAGGGCGCCCGGGTCCAGCCCGAGGCGGGCGGAGTCGTTCGGCGGCGGCACGACGGTCGTGAAGGGGCTCATCCCGCTGAACGGCGAGGTGTAGCCCGGGTCCTGGACCCGGATCCGCCACCAGTAGGTGGTGTTCCAGTGCAGCGCGTCGGCGGACGGGGTGAAGGTCGCGACCGCGCCCCATCCGCCCGGGTGGGCCGGCAGGTTGACCATGCCGGAACCCCAGCAACCGGGCTGCGCCGGGTCGCTGGTCGGGCAGACCTGGATCTCGTACTGGACCTGGACGCTGCGGTCGTCTCCGACGAAGGCGGAGAGGGTCGGCGTGCGGGTGGCGACGGTACCGCCGTAGGTGGGCCAGCCGTCCTTCGCGGTCGGCGCGTAGTGCGGCACGACCATCCGGGAGGCCTGCGAGGCGGGCACTTGGTAGTGGGAGAACGGGTAGGCGCCGTCGGACAGGTCGGTCATCTCGTAGGACAGCAGATAGGCACCCGGGCCGAGCTCCGGGATCACCGCGTCGAAGGTGATGGACTGGCCGGGCGCCACGTCGACGGGCAGGGCGGTGAGTGCGGCGATGAAGTTGATCAGGGTCTTGTCGTCGCGGTACAGGTGCAGGACGAGCATCTGCCCGCTGGTGGTCCAGGTGAAGTCGGACGTGTTGTCCACGGTGATCCGCTGGTAGCCGATCGCGTTGTAGCGCGGGGCCACCTGGATCGCGCCGACCGCGTAGGTGGCGCCGTAGTGCCGCGTCGCGGCCACGCCCTGCGGGGCTGCGGCCCCGTTCCGCCCGGAGTCCTTCGCGGCGGGCGGGTCGGCCAGCTGGTCGAGCGTCAGCGGCGCCGGGCCGGTCGCGCGGCGGCGCTTGCCGGTGTCGTCCACCTCGGTCGGCGGGATGCGGTGCTCGGGAAGCGGTCCGGCCGCCTTCAGCGCCGCCAGCTGCCGCTCGTACTCCTCGGCGTCGGGTGCCGGGGCCGGTCCGGGTGCGGGCCTGGGCGGCTCCGAGGCCGCCTTCGCCTCCGCGGCGATCGCGGCCCGTTCCCGGCCGAGCGGACTGTCGTCCGGGATCGGCTCCTGAGTGGCCGTCGACTCGCCGGCCCCGGGGCCGCCGGGGCCCGCATCGGCGCTCACCCGGCCGGGCGGCAGCGGCGCCGAGACCACGGCGCGGTCCTTGGGCACGGCCCAGGCGGCCGGTGGAATACCGAGCCCGACGGCGACCAGCGCGAGGATGAGCAGCTGGGCCACCCTGCGGCCGATCGGTCTCCGGACGATCTTGCGGTACCAGTGCGCGTTCACGGCCCCCACCCCTGAATCCACGGACACTTCGGTTGCACAGAGATCGTTCGGAACCTACCGATCGACTCGGTGCCGGCCCAGGGGTGAACCCGAACGGTTCCCCCCCGTTCAGGAATCCGTGATCTGCGCCCGCTTCACGACATCCGGGCACGAAACGGCCCAGGCCCGGACACCTGGCGGGGTGTCCGGGCCTGGGCCTGAGGGTTTTCGGAGATGGTTCAGGAGGCGGCGGCACCCACGGGGGCGGCGCCGACGGGGGTGACCTCGACGAGGCCGGTCTCTCCGAAGGTGAGCTTGCAGGTGTCCGCACGGTAGGTGGAGACAGCGAGCGCGACCAGCCGGCCGGCCGCGGCGTACTGCGTGGTCATCACCAGCACCGGCGAGCCGGGCGGGCGCTCCAGCAGTGCGGCCTGCTCGGCCTCGGCGACGCCCAGCTCGACGGAGCGGGACTCGCCGTCGACCTCCAGGCGCTCCAGCTGGCGCAGCACCGAGCGGGCGCGGTCGCTCTCGGCGCGGAAGCCGGGCAGGTGCGGCAGCGCGGCGGCGGGCACGTGCAGCGACTCGGTGGCCATGGCCCGGCCCTGCACGAGCCGCACCCGGCGCACGGTGTGCACCGACGCGCCCTCGGCGACGCCGAGCGCCGTCGCCAGCCGCAGGGTGGCCGGGGCGGTGGTGCAGTCCACGGTGCGCCAGGCCTGGCTGCGGGCGGCGCCGGGCCAGCCCTCCTCCTGCCGGTTCACCGGGACGCCGACCCGGGGGGCGGCGATGAGGGTGCCGATCCCCCGTCGGCGGACCAGGCGGCCCTCCAGCTCCAGCTGGTCGAGCGCCTGCCGCAGGGTGGCCCGGGCGACACCGAAGCGGGCGGCGAGCTCGCGCTCGTTCGGCAGGATCTGGCCGGTGGAGAACTCCGTGTCGATGGCGCGGAGCAGCACCGTGCGCAGGTGCCAGTACTTCGGTTCCGGTACCGCCGTGAGCTGTCCCGTCGTTCCCACCGTGTCCTCCACCCTGATGTCTTCCGCCCTGCTGAAGGAGGGCGGATCCCGGCCCGCTGCCCGCTGTTGCGGCAGGTGGGAGAGCGGGCTTTTTCCGTCCTTCTTTATTAAAGGACCTTGCAGTAAGTGACCCTAGGGGCTGGATCGGGAGATGGTCAAGACCAATGGCGCGGCCCGGCGGGACTGCCGCGGAGTTTCATGGTGCGTTCACGTCAGCTCCGCAAGCGGACGCGTCGCGGCGCGGCCCCGCACCCGGCAGTGGGTAGGCTCTCCGGGTGATCGTGGTGACGAGTGTGAACGTGAACGGAATCCGGGCGGCGGCCAAGAAGGGGTTCATCGAGTGGCTGGCCGCCACCGAGGCGGACGTGGTCTGCCTGCAGGAGGTGCGCTCCGAGCCCGAGCAGCTCCCCGTCGAGCTGCGCGACCTGGAGGGCTGGCACACGGTGTGGGCCCCCGCCGCCGCCAAGGGCCGGGCCGGCGTGGCGATCCTCTCCCGGACGGAGCCGAGCCGCACGGCCATCGGCTTCGAGTCGGCGGAATTCGACAATTCGGGCAGGTACGTCGAAATCGACCTGCCGGGCCTCACCGTCGCCAGCCTCTACCTCCCCTCCGGCGAGGTCGGCACTGAGCGCCAGGACGAGAAGGAACGCTTCATGGCGGAGTTCCTCGTCCACCTCCACAAGCTCCGCACCCGCGCCGCCGCCGACGGCCGCGAGGTCGTGGTCTGCGGCGACTGGAACATCGCCCACCGCCCCGAGGACCTCAAGAACTGGAAGGCCAACCAGAAGTCCGCCGGCTTCCTCCCCGAGGAGCGCGCCTGGCTCTCCCGCGTCTACGACGAAGCCGGCTACGTCGACGTCGTCCGCCACCTCCACCCCGACCGCACCGGCCCCTACTCCTGGTGGTCCTACCGCGGCCGCGCCTTCGACAACGACTCCGGCTGGAGAGTAGACCTAAGTGTTTGTACAAAAGACCTGGCCGACGAGGCCATCAAGGCCTACGTCGAACGCGCCGCATCCCACGCCGAACGCTGGAGCGACCACGCACCAGTGACCGTAGTGTTCGACCACCGGTTCTGACCGCTCTCCATGGTCAGGGCTCCTCAGAAGACTGGGGAGCCCTGACCAGATGTCATGTCCGTCACGGATCGGGTGTGGGGGCGACGTAGCGCTATCCCTGGCTGGGGGAACGCAGCGGCGGGCCCCAGGCGTGTATCAGCCGTCAGTTCCGGCGAGCGCCTGGACGGACCCGCGGACGGATCGTCGGGCCGACCGCGAGGACCACCGGGCGCCCGGTGTCGACCGTCGGAGGCGTCTGGCCTGCCGGAGAGCCCAATGCCGCGGACAAAGCTGCAAAGCTGTCCGGGAAGGACCGGTTCCGTCACTGCGAGAGTGATCCGGGACAGCTTCTGAGCGGCATGTCGTAGACCAAAGGGTCGTCGGAAAAATGGATTTGCATCGGGCTGCTTGGAGGCCGGTGGAGCGCCGCAGGGCGGCTACCGTGAGCAACGGCTCCTCGTCGAGGAGTTGCCCCGGGCAGTAGTGGTGTACTCCCGGGGCGTCCAGGGCTCATGAGGAACATGTATGAACATGCGCTCTCGGCCCTTTCCCGCGCGCGCCCGAAGCTCGGCGGGGAAGGTCCAAGCTAGCAGTGCCGGAGGCTCCCAGCGGAAGAGGCGCGATGTTGTCACGCGCGAGACCGCTTCCTGGGTCGCCGTGTTGACGTCTCTGCCGCTGCTGCTGGTGTCGGTGCTTCCGATGGACGCGGACCGTGCGCGGGCCGTTGAGGCGGTGCTGAACGTCCTGCCGCGGCTGGTGCCGTTGCTCGGGCGCCGGTGCTCGCGCCGGAGCGGGAACTGATCGCCGGGCGGTCGGGCGGCGCGCGAGGGGCGGTCGCCGCGTGCGTGGCCGTACCGTCCGAGGCGACCACATCCGTTCGAAGGAGGCCCGTGGCAGCGGAGAGCGACCGGGCCGCGCCGGCGGCCCAGCCCTATCTGAGTGGCTTCAGCGCCTTCGTCCTCATGCAGAAGCCCGGCTACGACCTGTACGCGCTCGCGCGCCTGGGTGACCCGGGCCTGAGCGAGGACGCGGTCCGGCTCGCCCTGCGGCGCACCGCCGGGCAGTGGGGTGGCGTGCTGCTCCAGCGCCGCCCCGTGGCGTGCGCCTGGCGCACCCTGCGGGAGGTTGTGAGCGTGGCCTGCCTCCACGCTCCCAATCCCACCGCCGACCGGCTGAACCAGCTTCTGCCGGCCGGCCTGGCGGACGTGGAACTGCTCCACCGCCTTGGCCTGTCGGTGGCGCAGAGCGCGCGCCTGATGGGCCGCGAGACGGCCGAGACGGCCGCTGACCTGCTGATGGCCCGCCGCAGGCTGGCCGTCGCCGACCCGAAGGAGAACCCGATCCAGGACCGCTGAGCCGCGCGCCGTGGCGGGCGGGTGACCGACCACCATCCGCCACGGCGTTCGCCACCCGAGCGCCACGTCGCATCTTTCGTCACCCTGGGGGGTGACGGGCCCCTTAGCGTCGTGGTGCGCTTCGGGCTGCCCCTCTACCATGAGGCGATCATCTGCCCTGGGGAGAGCCGGGGTTGTCGGACACGGAGGGCACCGTGAGCGAGTCCGCACCAGCGCAGAGGCCGATCGACGTGACGGTTCCCAGCGCGGCGAGGATGTACGACTTCCTGCTGGGCGGCAACAGCAACTTCGCCAGCGACCGGCTCGCCGTCGAGGAACTGCTGGTGACCGCACCGAACTCGCGGGAGTTGGCGGTGAACAACCGCGCGTTCCTGCGGCGCGTCGTGCGCACGATCGTCGCCGAGTACGGCATCGACCAGATCATCGACCACGGCTCGGGCCTTCCCACCCAGGACAACGTCCACCAGGTCGCGCAGCGCGTCAACGCGAACTGTCGGGTCGCCTACGTCGACAACGACCCGGTGGTGCTCACCCACGCCCGGGCACTGCTGGACGAGAACGAGAACGTCGCGGTGATCGACGCCGACATGGCCGACACCGACCGGCTGCTCACCGACCGCCGGTTGCGGATGCTGATCGACCTGAAGCGCCCGGTCGCGGCGTTGTTCGTCTCCGTCCTGCACTGCGTGGACGACGAGAAGGCCGCCGCGATGGTCCGCGAGACGCTCTGGCGCCTGGCGCCTGGCAGCGTGGTGGTGATCTGCCAGCTGGTCAGCGACGACCCGGAGGTCCGGCGCAAGGTCACCGCCCTCATGGACGAGCAGACCCACGGACAGTGGGGCCGGGTGCGCACCGCGCGCGAGGTCGACGCCTACTTCGAGGGCCTGGACGTGCAGCCGCCGGGACTCGGCGACGTGAGCCTGTGGCGGCCCGACCACGAGGTCCTGCCGCGCCAGCGCACCCAGGAGTGGACCGAGTACGGCGGCCTCGCCCTCGTCCCGCCGGCGCCCGGCACCGCGTAGCCGTCGGCGCGCCTCACAGCCGCCGCTGCCAGTGCTGCAAGGCCTTGAGAATCAGGAAGCGGCTGTCCAAGCGGCCGGCGCTGATCTGCATCAGCCGCAGCAGCTGCTCCTTGTACTGCTCCATCTCGGACAGCTTGCACCGCTGGCCCCGGGCCGGCGGCTCGTCGGGGCCGTGGGTGAAGTACTCGCCGCCGGTGAGCGTCTCGTTGTAGATCAGCTCCCGCAGGGCGCTGCTGCCGAAGTCGAGCTGCGTCAGCGAGGAGATCGAACTCGCGAACAGGTGGTCCATGCCGATGATGCGGATGCCGAAGCCCTTGCGGCACGTCAGCGCGTACAGCTGCTCCAACTGCTCGACCATCACGCGCGGCGAGCCGACCTGCCGGTAGAGGCTGGACTCCTCCAGGTAGAAGACGCAGCGGGCGGGGTTCTCGAAGAACAGCTCTTGGCGGCGCTCGCGCAGCGCGATGCGCCGCGTCAGCTCGTCCGCCTGCCGGGGCCGCAGCTCGGCCTCGAACAGCGCCCGGTAGTAGGCCGGGGTCTGGATCAGGCCCGGCACGATCTTGGCCTCGTAGGTGACCAGCAGCGCCGCGGCGGTCTCCAGGGCGATCAGGCGGTGCACGTCGCCGTCCACCAGGTCCCGGAAAGCGTACAGCCAGTGCGAGCGCGCGGCCCGCGCGTACTCCACCAGTTCGCCGATCGCGTCGGCCACCTCAGGGCTGGCCCGGTAGGCGCGCAGCAGCTTGGCAATGTCGGCCGGTTTGGGCGCCTGCAGGCCGTTCTCCAGGCGGCTGAGCTTGGCCGCCGAGAAGCCCGCCTTGCGGGCGGCCGCCGCCAGCGTCAGGCTTCCCCGCAGGGTCTTCAGCTGGACCCCGACCAGCATCATCGCCGCGGTCGGGTTCCGGGCGGGATCGGCGGCCGGCCGCGGAAACGCGTATACCTGGCCGTCTGAATCGTCGCATGCGAAAGGCACGCGCCCCCTCCTTAATGGGAAGACGTTTACCAGTCTTCCATAGAGTAAGGGCGCGCGCCCTCGCGTGTCGCCTATCGAATTATCGCCCGAACAGGTCAGGCGTAGATCAGGTGATCGAATTCACCGTTTCGCGCGCCGTCCAGGAAAGCCCGCATCTCGCCCGGGGAGAAGACGAGCGCCGGGCCTTGCGGGTCCCGGCTGTTGCGGACCGCCACCTCGCCGCCCGGCAGCGCGGCCGCCTCGACACACTGCCCTGTCACGTTGCTGGCCTCCGACTTCACCCACGCCACGCCGCCGATCGCCTGCGCCGGCATGCCGTTCCAGAAATCGCTCATCAAGGTTCCGCCTTCTGCTCTTCCCGATGCGCCGGATCCGGCGCCGACCCGCACGAAGATGCAGGCCGCACCGAGTTCTGCAATTAAAACTGCAATTGCAGAACCACCGGAAGCCTACCCCTGCGAATTCGAACAGCGCATGGTCCGTGCGAGTGAACGGAAAAGACAGAAAATAGCATGAGATGGACCGTGAAATTTCCGCTGGCGGGGTTCGTCCCCGCGCCGCCCCGGCGGCGCTTGTGTCGGCGGCGGTGGCCGCGCGGGCCGAACGGCCGCTCCCGGGGTGTGCCGGTCGGCCGGGTGCCAGATCCTCAGGGCATGGCCTCGATCGTCGTCCTCTTCGAACTGCACCCCGGCAAGGTGCTCGACCCCGACCGGGCCGAGCTTGCGGTCGTCGCTGTGCACGCCGCCGGGGCGGACCCCGACGTGCCGGAGGACCCGCAGGCGAGCACCCTGTGCGGGCGCGACACCGCAGGGATGGAGCACTCCCACTACCAGCCCGCCTACGGCGAGCCCTGGTACCCGCCCGCGCTGGCCGACTTCCGGTGCCGGGAGTGCGAGCGCGCGCTGCGGACCTCGTGAACGCGGCCAGCGACGGCGGGAGGCCGACCCAGCTGCGGCCGGACGACCTCGCCGAGGGCGACGCGCTGTTCGTCCTGGCGCCCGGCGCTTCACCAAGGCCCGCAACGAGGCCGCCGCCCGCGCCCGCGCGGCGGGCGACCGCGCGGGAGCGGCGCGCATCAAGGCCCTGCGCCGCCCGACCACCGCGGCGTTCGCCGTCAACCGCCTCGCCCGCACCCAGCCCGACGAGGTGGGGGAGCTGCTGGAGCTGGGCCGGGCGCTGCGCCAGGCCCAGGAGGGGCTGGCCGGGCCTGCGCTTCGGGAGCTGTCTGCCCGGCGGCACCGGCTGGTGGCCGCGCTCACCGCCCGGGCCCGCGCCACGGCGGCCGAGGCCGGAGTACGGCTGAGCGAGGGGCATCTGCGGGAGGTGGAGCAGACGCTGCGCGCGGCGCTGGCCTCGCCGCAGGCGGCGGCCGAGGTGGCGGCCGGGCGGCTGTCGGCCGCGCTCCAGGAGCCCACCATGCTGCCGGCGGCCGCAGCGGGCGGCCCGGTGAAGAAGGCCGACAAGGCAGCGGTGGCCCCGCGGCCGGGGGCGCGCGGCGGGAAGGAGGAGTGCGAGGAAGGGCGTGAACCGGGCGCGGTGCGGGAAGCCGCCCGGCAGGAAGCCCGGCGGCGGGTCGCCGAGGCCCGCCGCGAGCTGACGACGGCCGAGCAGCGCGACCGGCTCGCGGCGCAGGTCGAGGACCTGGCCGCCCGGCACGAGCAGGCACAGGACGGCGTCGACCGCGCCCAGGCGGCCCTGCGGCGCGCCCACGACGAGGCGGAGGGCGCGGCCGCCGCGCTCACCGAACGCCGTGGCGACCTTGACCTTGCCACCGCCGAGGCCGCCGGCGCCCACGCGGCCGCAGTGCGGGCCCGCGAGGAGTACGCGGCGGCGCGCCGGGCCGCCGAGCAGGAAGGAGAGCGGTGATGGCCAGACCGTTGTGGAAGGGGGTGATCACCTTCGGGCTGGTGTCGCTGCCCGTGGCCCTGTACAGCGCGACCGACGACCACACGGTGCACTTCCATCAGATCGAGCGCGGCACCGGCGACCGGGTACGCCTGCGCCGCGTGAACGAGCGCACCGGCGAGGAGGTGGCGTTCGAGGACATCGTGAAGGGCTACGAGCTGTCGGGGGGGGCAGTACGTGGTCGTCGAGCCTGAAGAGCTGGAGGAGATCGCGCCCGGCCGCAGCCGCACGATCGAGATCACCGGCTTCGTCGACCTCGACGCCATCCCGCCGATCTACTTCGCCAAGACCTACTACGTCGCCCCGGCGGACAAGGCGACCGCGAAGATCTACCAGCTGCTCACCCAGGCCCTCGACCGCACCCGCAGGGCGGGCCTGGCCGTGTTCAGCATGCGGGGCAAGGAGTACCTGACCGCGCTCAGCTCCGTCGCCGGGATGCTGCAGCTGCACACCATGCACTGGAGCGACGAAGTCCGCGACCCCCACGCCGAGATCCCCGAACTTCCCGACAGCAAGGCGCCGTTCCAGGGGCAGGAGGTGGCCACGGCCGAGCAGCTGATCGACATGCTGACCACCGACTGGAAGCCCGAGGACTACCAGGACACCTTCGAGCAGCAGGTCCGCGACCTCGTCGAGGCCAAGGCCAAGGGCAAGGAGATCGCCGTCTCCCAGGGTGCCCCGCCGGAGACCACCAACGTCATCGACCTCATGGACTCGCTGCGCGCCAGCCTCGACGCCGCCTCCAGTACCGGCAAGGAACAGGCGGCCGGAGCGGCGCGCGGTGGCCGCTCTGCGCCCAAGAGCACCCGGACACCGAAGGCGGCCGGCGGGAAGAAGACCACCGCCGGCTCCCGCTCGACCACCGGGAAGCCGACGGCGAAGAAGAAGACCGGCGAGGACCTGTCGACGCTCACCAAGGCGCAGCTGTACGAGCGGGCAAGCCGCTACGAGATCGCGCACCGCTCGACCATGAACCGAGACGAGTTGCAGAAGGCCGTGGAGAAGGTCGCGCGCGGTCGGCATCTCAAGTCCGCGTCCTGACCGGGGTGGGCCCGGCGGGGACCAGATCGCCGGTTCGTCGAGCGCGCGAAGCAGAGGCTCGGCCTGCTGTCGCAGTCACCGTCACGTGCCGAGGATTCCGCCGATGAGCTCTCCGAGCAACCGGGCCCCGACCCGGGCCGCCGCCAGCATCCGCGTCTCCGGTGCTTCCGGCTGCGCGACCGTCCTGCGTCGGCGATCGGACGGCCTTCTGGGCCTGCCGGTGCGCCGCACTGCTGATCCACCTCGTGCCATCGCGGACCGCCTTTCGGTACTGGGCCTCCTGGTCAAGGCCGCCGGCACGGATGCTCGCCGAACAGGTCACGCCTGTGGGGAAATCCCCCAACCCCTGTGGACAACTCCGGGGTGTGGATAAGTTCCTACACCCGGTCGGCGTAGCTCCGGTTCTGCACCGGCCGGGTCCGGCATGCCGCAGTGCAGGACCTGTGGCAGCCGGGCGGTCCACCGAGGGGCGGGCGCGACACCCGGCCCGGTGATCTCTTGCCGGATAGGGGCCGGACGGGGGCAGGGGGTCGCTATAGCCGCCTCATGATCAAATACCTTCGGCTGCGTGGCCTGGCCGTGCTCGCCCTCGCCACGCTGCCCTTGCTGGGCGGCGCTATCCCCGCCGGCGCGCTCGAGACCCCGGCCCCAGCCCCGGCTGGGGAAGCCTCCGCCGGTGCCGCGCGCGTTGCAGGTCCGCTGTCCCTGGCCGACGCGGTCGCCTCCCTGCCGATCGCCGACGAGCACCGCGACGGCTACGACCGCAGCCTCTACCGGCACTGGAACCGCGGCAAGGACCTCACCGACGGCTGCAACACCCGGGCGGAGGTCATCCTCTCCGAGGCCGTCGTCGCGCCGCAGGTCGCGTCGGGCTGCAAGCTGATCGGTGGCGAGTGGTACTCCTACTACGACGGTGTGACCGTAGCTTCCGCCTCTGCCCTGGACGTTGACCATATTGTTCCACTTGCGGAGGTGCACGATTCGAAGTAGGCGGAGTTGTGGCGGCTGCATCAATGCCGCATCGGTCCGGCACGGGGGTGGCCTGGTCGAACGCCGGTGAGTAGTTGCCTGTTGGGGTCTCGTTAAGGCTTCCGACCTCGAACGGAACCCATCGAACGCCACGATGTTGCATCACATGCAACCGTGGAGTGGGCGTGCGTAGTGGTGGTGTGCCGGGGGCGTTCCGGCTGGTCGTGCCGGGGAATGTGCGGGCTCTGGACCCGGCGCCGGCGATGTTCGAGGCGATGCTGCGCGGGTGGGAGCAACAGCAGCAGAGCCGGCTGCTGACGAAGAAGACGATCGCCGACCGGCTGGGGCTGGTGCGGCGGTTCGCGCTGTACACGGGGACGTATCCGTGGGAGTGGACGCCGGAGGACGTCGAGGCGTACTTCGCCCACCAGATGTCGGGCACCTCGCCGCTGGCGCACTCGACGGTGCGCGGGCAGCAGGGCGACCTGCAGATGTTCTGCGCGTTCGTCACGGACGGCCGCTACGGCTGGGCCTTGGCCTGCGAGGAGGCGTTCGGGCAGGTCCCGGTGCAGGTCTGCCACGACTGGAACACCGCCGACCATGTCGCCGAGTTCGAGGGCCGGCCCGGACGGCGGGCGCTGACCTACGACGAGTTGCAGACCCTTTTCGACGCCGCCGACGACCTGGTCGAGCTGAAGCGCAAGCGCCGCCGCAAGGGTGTGCTGGCCGCGTGGCGGGACGCGGTGATGATCAAGCAGGTCTACGCGTACGGGACCCGGCGGCGCGAGACGTCGATGCTGGACCTGGCGGACCTGCGGCACAACCCCCGGGCCAAGGCGTACGGGCGGTTCGGCGCGCTGGAGGTGCGGTTCGGCAAGGCCTCGCGGGGCAGCCCGCCCAAGCGGCGCACGGTGCTCACGGTGCCGGAGGTCGACTGGATCGTCCCGGTCCTCGAAGAGTGGGTGGACGAGGTCCGGCCCGGGTTCTCGCCGGGCGCGCATCCGGCGCTGTGGATGACCGAGCGGTGCGGGCGGGTCGGGGTGCGACGTCTGGACGAGGTGTTCGCCCGGGTCCGCGAGCACGCCGGCCTGCCGGACGAGCTGGAGCTGCACTGCCTGCGCCACACCTACATCACGCACCTGGTCGAGTTCGGGTATCCGGAGCGGTTCGTCCAGGAGCAGGTCGGCCACGCCTACGCATCGACGACGGCGCTGTACACGTGGGTGTCGGACGAGTACCGCAACCGGCTGCTGGAGGCGGCGCTCGCCCGGCAGCTGGAACGCGCGGGTGGGAAGGGGAGGGGGCCGCGGTGATGAAGCGCATGGGTGTCGAGTGGAACCTTCGCCTGCTGATGGCCGAGCGGGGCATGTTCCAGACGACGGACCTGGTACCGAGGCTGGCCGAGTACGGGGTGAACCTGTCTCGCGAGCAAGTGTTCCGGCTGGTCACCCAGCCGCCGCAGCGGCTGTCGATGGACACGCTCGCCGCGCTGTGCGGGATCCTGGAGTGCTCGCCGGCGGACCTGATCACGGTGAAGGAGGTGCGCCGGCAGGTCGCCAAGCCCACCGCGACGGGCGACACCGCCTCGCCGGCGAGTGTGCCGCCGGCCCGGCGGGTGCGGATCCAGCGTCCGCAGGGCCTGTGACCAGCAATGCGGCCGTCCCGCCGCCCGCGTGGGTGGAACTCGCCGGCCGCCTCACCGCGTTCCTCCCCGAGCTGCCGGCCGACGAGGCGGCCCGGATCGTCGCCGACATGACGCCGCCCGCCCGCACCCGGATCCGCGACCACCTCCGCCGGTACCCGGACGCCCTGGTCAGCGGGGCCTCCGACGCCCCGCGCTCGGTCCAGCGCCTGATCACCGAGCTGGCCGGCGCCGGCATCTCCGGGGTGAGGGCGCCGGCCTGCCTGCGCTGCGGACGCGTGCGCACCCTACGGCGCGCGGTGCCCGGCGGGCGGGTCTGCCTCGGGTGCGAGGGCGTCCTCGCCATCCGCGGCAACGTCGGCCCCTGCACCACGTGCGGCAAGACCCGGCCCCGGCCCTCCCACCAGCGGTGCGCGAGCTGCCAGCGCGCCCACCTCTCGTCGACCAGGTCGTGCTCGACGTGCGGCAGGCCCGCCCCGATCGACCCGTGCTCGAGCTGCCGGCCGCGCCCGGCCGAGCCGTGCGCGCTGTGCCCGACGACCGCGCCCGTTTGCGCCCGCTGGCCGCTCGGCCCGGTCTGCAAGCCCTGCTACCGCGAGGCCCGAACCCGTCCCGGCACCTGCCCGGCCTGCCGGAAGTCCCGGGTGCTGATCGCCCGCGCAGACGGCCACCGGGTCTGCGGCCCGTGCGCCGGCCACCCGGACCCGTACGCGTGCCCGCGCTGCGCGAACCCGCGCTCCTACAAGGTCCGCGGGCTGTGCGACCGCTGCACCCTCCACGACGAGCTCGACGCCGTTCTCGGCCCCGCCGAGGCCTCGCCGGGCGACCAGTACGCGCGGATGCGCGCGGCGCTGGCCGCGTGCGAGCAGCCGAGGACGGTCCTGACCTGGATCCGCAGCGCGCACTCCTCCCGGCTCCTGACCCGCCTGGTCGCCGCCGGCCGGCCGCTGACCCACGAGGACCTGGACCGCCTGGCCCTCGCCGGGGGCCGCGGCGGCGCGCAGAGCGTCGACTACCTGCGCGGCGTCCTCGTCACCTACGAGGCCCTGCCCGAACGCGACGAGCTTGCCGCCCGGATCGAGCGGCACCTCGCCCGCGTCATGGCACGCCACCCCGAGCACGCCCTGCTCCTTCGCCCGTACGTCCGCTGGTCGCTGCTGCCCCGGGCCCGCCGGGCCGCGGGGCGCCGGGACGGGTTCAAGCACCGCATCCGCTGGGCCTACACCCGCATCAACCTCGCCGCGGCCTTCCTCACCGCCATGAGCGAGCACGGCCTCGTTCTCGCCGACGTCACCCAGCACGAGGTCGACGCCTGGCTCGCCGACGGCCCCGCAACCCGCTACGAGGTCCGCGACTTCGCGGTCTGGGCCGCCCGCCGCGGCCACAGCCGGCCCCTGCTCGTCCCCCACCGGCCCAAGGCCGAACCCGCGGGCCTCGACGAGGACTCCCACTGGGAACTCCTCCAGCAGTGCCTCACCGACACCGCGATGCCCTTGGAGGTCCGCGCCGCAGGCGCCCTCCTGCTCCTGTTCGGCCAGCACGCCACCCGCATCGCCGCCCTGCCCACCGACGCGCTGGACACGGTCGACGGCCATCCCGTGCTCGTCCTCGACCGGACCCCGATCCGGCTGCCCGAACCCCTCGGCCGGCTCCTCGCCGACCTCGCCGACCGGCCACCGCCGTCCGGCTGGGCGGCCAACTCCCCCCGCCGCTGGCTCTTTCCCGGCATCCGGGCCGGCCGGCACATCTCCGCCACCGCCCTGTGCCGGCGCCTGACCGCCCACCACATCCCCATCCGCGCGGCCCGCACCACCGCCCTGGTCCAACTCGCCCAGGACCTACCGCCCGCCATCCTCGCCCCCATGCTCGGCCTGCACGTCATCACCGCCCAGCAATGGCGCCGCCGCGCGGCCACCGATTGGACCGCCTACCTTCAAGCCCGCCGCTCCAGCAGCCCCAGGAACCGGCAACCCGCCGTCAACTCCATTCCGGGCTCGCCGCCGACCGGGTGACCAACCGCCCGGTGCCGCAGCGCCGCCGGTAGACGTGAGCTCATGATCACCACGACCGGGTGGCGCCGCGGCGCCACCGTCCTGGCCGCGCTCGCCGCGGTCCTCCTGCCCAGCGCCGTCCCGGCCGCCGCCGTGGCGACCACCCCGCCCGCCAGCACGGTGCCGGCGCGCCGAGAACTCCCCGAGCCGCCGCCCGTCGACGTCGTGCGCGCCGAACTCGACGGGCTCACTGTCCAAGCCCCGCACTCCATGGACGGCTACAGCCGGGAGAAGTTTCCTCACTGGATCAAGATCTCCGGAGAGTGCGACACCCGCGAGACCGTCCTCGCTCGCGACGGTGAGAATGTCGTCCAGGACGAGCTGTGCCGCGCCGTCTCCGGCACCTGGGTGAGCCCCTACGACGACAAGACCTTCACCGACGCCAAGGCCCTCGACATCGACCACGTCGTACCGCTCGCCGCCGCCTGGCGCTCCGGAGCCGATGGCTGGACCACCACCAAGCGCCGCGCCTTCGCCAACGACCTGCAGCACTCGCAGCTGATCGCGGTGTCGGCGGCCTCCAACCGGAGCAAGGGCGACAAGTCGCCGGACTCCTGGCGCCCGCCGGCGATCGGCTACTGGTGCACCTACTCCCGCGCCTGGACCGACACCAAGCACGTCTACGGCCTCTCCGTCACCGAGCCGGAGAAGGCCGCCCTGGTCGAGATGCTCGACACCTGCGCGTAGCCGGCGGTGGGCCCGCCCGCCTGCCCCGGGCTGGCCGGCGGGTTGGTCGGGTCGAAGTCGCCTTTCCCCTGCGCAGGCCTCCGCGCGGGCTCTACGGTGTCCGCATCGGCATGACGACGCGGTCAGGTGCTTGAAGGGGTGGGTCTGATGGATGTTCCGCTGGCGGACGCGGTCGCGGCAGTACGCGACGAGCTGCTGGAGGCCGCGGCGCGGGCGGGTGACGATCCGCAGGTGGTATTCGCGGTGGGGCCGGTGGAGATGGAGTTCGAGGTCGAGTTGCGCGCCGACGCGAAGGCGAAGGCCGGCTTCAAGCTGTTCGCGGTCGGCGCGGAGACCGAGGCCGGCCTCTCGCGCGCCCGCACCCACCGCGTCGCCTTCACCCTCACCCCGAAGCGCCCTGACGGCGGCGACCTGCTCGTCAGCTCGGCTGCCCCGGACCGGGAGGGCCCCGGCGACGCGTCCGGGCGCATCGCCGACTGAAACCGGGACGGCGGCCGGCGCCCCTTGGCCCGGCTGCGGCCACGCAGAAGTACACAGGACCGGAGGGTAGGGGGCTGGGGTGGAGCGGGTAAGGCTTGCCGGGGTGAACGGTCCGGGCGGGCGAGGGTCGGGGTACGCGGTCGGTGGACGCCTGATCCTTACCTCCGCCCACGTCACCGGACCGGCCGGCACCGGGGTGACGGTCTTCCACCCGGCCGGCACCGGCACGGCGGAAGGCCGGGTCGTGTGGGCCGGTGCCCCGGGCGGACGCGACGACGCGGCGCTCGTGCTCGTCGACGACTCCCCGCACTGGCAGCCACCCACCACTCCGGTCCGGTGGGGGCGTCCGGACACCACCCGCCCCGCCGCCCCGTGTGAGACGTGGGGCTTCCCCGACGAGGCCCAGCGCGAGGGGCAGGCGGTCGAGGCCGCACACCTGCACGGCGAGATCAACCCGGGCAGCGGCTTCGTCGGCAACCAGTACGTCATGGACCTGCGCACCCCGGGTTCCGGGTGGCCGGGCGACGGGACGTCGCCGTGGGGGGGGACTGTCGGGAGCGGCGGTGTTCTGCGACCGCTACCTCACCGGCATCGTCGCCGCCGACCGCGCGAACTCCGCCCACGGCCGGCTCAACGTCGTCCCCTCCTACGTCCTCCACCACGACCCCGCCTTCCGCACCGCCCTCACCGAGCACAGCGGAAGCCCTGCGGGCGGGCTGGAGGCGGTCGAGTTCCAGGACATCGCCGACCCCACCATCACCGCGGTACGGCGCGCCCCGGTGACACCGGCGGCCCTGCTGGAGGCCGGGCGGCAGATCGTCCCCTTCCACGGCCGCGAGGACCTGCTCGCCGAGCTGGAGGCGTGGTGCCGGCTGGACGGGTTCGGGGCATGGCTGCTGCACGGCCCGGCCGGGCAGGGCAAGACCCGCCTCGCCCACCACCTCGGCCGCAGGCTCGCCGGCCGGGGCTGGACCGTGCTGTGGCCCCGCTCCGGCGCCGGGCCCGAGCAACTGCGCGAACTGCGGCGCGCGGCGAAGCCGCTGCTGGTGGTCCTCGACTACGCCGAGACCCGCCCCGAACAACTCGGCGCGATCGTCGACGCTGCCGCCGAACACCCCGGGACCAGCCCGTTCAAACTCCTGCTGCTGGCCCGCACCGCCGGCGACTGGTGGCAGCAGGCCCGCCAAGCCAGCCGGCAGGCCGAGGACCACCTCACCACCGCCCGCACCCACCACCTCACCGCGCTGGAGGACCACCCGGGCCGGCGCGTGGGCCTCTACCTCGACGCCGCCCACGCCCTCGCGGCCGTGCTTCCGTTCGTCGAGGGCCTCGCCGGGCACGACTGGGCCCAGGACGCCACGAGCCTGCGACCGCCTCCACGACTCGGCCTGGACGACGCCTACGGCAACGCGCTCACCCTCCACATGACCGCCCTCGCCGACCTCCTCGACACCGCACGCACCGAACCCGCGGACCGCGCCGGGCACGCGGACGCGCGGGACGTCGAGGACCGGCTCCTCGGCCACGAAGCCCGCTACTGGCGCGACACGGCCACCGCCTGCGGCCTCACCCCTGGCCTGAGCCTGGACACCCTGAGGACCACGCTCGCCGCAGCCCACCTCACCGGTGCCACCGACCGCGATCATGCCGACCAGCTCTGGCGGCGCCTGCCCGCGCTCGCGGACCAATCACGCGACCGACGTGACCGGATCACCGCCTGGCTCACCGCCCTCTACCCCACCACAGCCCCAGGCTCACCCTGGGGTGCGCTCCAGCCGGACCGCCTCGCCGAACGCCACATCGGACGCATCCTCGACACCGACCCCGCCCTCGCCGACCGCCTCCTCGACGGCGCCGACGACGCCCAGGCCGAGCAACTCCTCACCGTCTACAGCCGCGCCGCCGCCCACCCCGTCTTCCAAAACCGCCTCGACGGTCGGCTCACCGACCTCTGCCTCCGCCACCATGAGGCATTGGCCGCGCACATCATCACCACCGCCACCCGCACCGACCACCCGACCCCACTCATCACCGCCCTCGACACCCTCACCACCGACCCCGACATCCCCCTCGACACCCTCACCGAACTCCACGACCGGCTCCCCCACACGAGCCACCGCCTCGCCACCACCGCAGCCCGCCTCGCCGCCACCATCGCGTGGCGCTACCACCCCCTGGCCGTGGCGGACCCGGACGCCCACCTGCCCGACTTCGCCTCGGCCCTCAACGACCTCTCCGGCCGGCTGGGTGAGGTGGGGCGGCTGGCGGAGGGCCTGACCGCCGCCGAGGCAGCCGCCTCCATCCGCCGCATCCTGGCCAAAGCCAACCCCGACGCCCACCTGCCCAACCTCGCCGTGGCTCTCCTCAACCTCTCCGTCCGGCTGGGCACCATGGGCCGGAGCGCGGAGGGCCTGACCGCCGCCGAGGAAGCCCTCTCCATCCTCCGTCCCCTGGCCGAAGCCGACCCCGACGCCTACCTGCCCACCCTCGTCGGCGCCCGCCTCACCCTCTCCGCCCAGCTGGGTGAGGTGGGCCGGAACGCGGAGAGCCTGGCCGCGGCCGAGGAATCCGTCGGCCACTACCGCACCCTGGCCGAAGCCAACCCGGACGCCCACCTGCCCGACCTCGCCATGGCCCTCTACAGACTCTCCGGCCAGCTGGGTGAGGTGGGCCGGAGCGGGGAGGGCCTGACCGCGGCCGAGGAATCCGTCTCCATCCTCCGCACCCTGGCCGAAGCCAACCCGGACGCCCACCTGCCCACCCTCGCCGACGCCCTCAACAACCTCTCCAACCGGCTGGGCGCCGTGAGGCGGCTGGCGGAGGGCCTGGCCGCCGCCGAGGAATCTGCCGGCCACTACCGCACCCTGGCCGAAACCAACCCCGACGCCCACCTGCCCACCCTCGCCATGGCCCTCAACAACCTCTCCGTCCGGTTGGGCGCCGTGGGCCGGAGCGCGGAGGGCCTCACCGCGGCCGAGGAATCTGCCGGCCACTACCGCACCCTGGCCGAAGCCAACCCCAACGCCCACCTGCCCAAGCTCGCCACGGTCCTCAACAACCTCTCCAGTTGGCTGGGTGAGGCGGGCCGGAGCGGGGAGGGCCTGGCCGCCGCCGAGGAATCCGTCTCCATCCTCCGCACCCTGGCCGAAACCAACCCCGACGCCCACCTGCCCACCCTCGCCATGGCCCTCAACAACCTCTCCGTCCGGTTGGGCGCCGTGGGCCGGAGCACGGAGGGCCTGACCGCGGCCGAGGAATCTGCCGGCCACTACCGCACCCTGGCCGAAGCCAACCCCAACGCCCACCTGCCCAAGCTCGCCACGGTCCTCAACAACCTCTCCAATTGGCTGGGTGAGGCGGGCCGGAGCGGGGAGGGCCTGGCCGCCTCTGAGGAATCCGTCGGCTACTACCGCACCCTGGCCGAAGCCAACCCCGACGCCCACCTGCCCAAGCTCGCCGATGCCCTCGCCAACCTCTCCACTCGGCTGGGTGAGGTGGGCCGGCGCGCGGAGAGACTGGCCGCCTCTGAGGAATCCGTCGGCTACTACCGCACCCTGGCCGAAGCCAACCCCGACGCCTACCTGCCCAACCTCGCCATGGCCCTCGCCAACCTCTCCAGTCGGCAGAGTGAGTTGGGCCGGCGCGCGGAGGGCCTGGCCGCCTCTGAGGAATCCGTCGGCTACTACCGCACCCTGGCCGAAGCCAACCCCGACGCCTACCTGCCCAACCTCGCCATGGCCCTCTTCAAAGTCTCCATCGACCTCGGTGGAGCCGGCCGGAGAGCGGAGGGGCTGACCACCGTGAAAGAAACCGTCGCCATCCTCCGCCCCCTCGCCCAGGCGAGCCCCGACCTCTTCGGGGAACCCCTACAGCAGTCAATGAACCTGACCGCCTGGCTCGAAGGACTCGAACCGTAGGCAGCACGGCAGCCACCACCGACACTCCGGCACAAGGAATATGGCACGTTCGGAATGACGCTCCCTGCCAGTCGGCGGATATGCGTGGAATGCCGGACGTCGTGAAGCCTACGCCAACGACCAGGGCGGCCCGCTGACGCTCGTCGCGGTCACCGCGAAGTCGAACCGATCGAAAGCGGACAAGGACCCGTTCGAATGGCTCCCGCCGCTCGCCGCTGTCCACTGCCGCTACGCCGCCGAGTGGGTCTCCACGAAGCTCCGCTGGAGCCTGGCGGCCGACCCGGCCGAGGCCGGCGCGCTCGCGGGCATCGCCCAGCGGTGCCCAACAACGACTGTAGAGTACGAACCCGCCGCGTAGGCGGCTGGCGCTGACCTCGCAGCTCCCGCGCTCTTCCCGGGGTGAGAGCTGCCGGGAGAGTTCGAAGGTACCCGCCGGTGATGGCCCTCAAGATTGTGCGTCTCGCGGTACCGGCGGGCACCGCGTCAAGGCTATCCGGAGTCATCGGCCGAGTTGGCACCGGCCTAGCCGCGGAGGAAAGCGAACCGACCGCTCGACGTCGAGGCCACGCCCCCCCGGACAGAGCAACCCGCCGTGCCCCGGACGAGGCGCCTTCGTTGAGCAGGCGAGTGCCTGCTTCCCCAAGGCACTCACAGGCTCCACACGCCCGGTCGGAGGTCCGGCCGGGCGGAGCGCCGACCCGCGCGGGGGAGGGCGGCTCGCACACCCATCGGGCGGGCCGCTCCTCCTGGGCGTTGTTGGGCTGACCTGGTCAGACGTCCCGGTGGGCGACTCCGGCGAGGGCGACCTCCTCGCTGTCCGTGAGAGCCAACCCGCAGAACAGGCAGGAGAAAGACTCGGCGACACCGACATCGAGTTGGTGGCCCGGGTGCTCGCAGTCCGTGTCGCAGCACTCGCAGGGCACGGCGGTGAGGTTCCCGCTCGCCGTTCGCCGTTCCGCTGTATCCGCACGCCGGACATCCCCCCACCCGAGGTAGTCGTCGCCAGGACCTTGGCGGCCACGCAGCCAATCTGAGCGGTCGATCGTGTCGACGATCTCGGATCGGCAGGCGGGGGTACTCGGTGCGCGCGACGTCGACCAGCCCGGCGATGACGCTCGATGAGATGAGCACTTTGACCGCTACGGCGGTCTTTGCCCGCTGGTTGATGCCCGGGGCAGCGTGCATTGCGTCCGGTCGGGCCGGCTGCTCACGGACGGCCGGGAGATGCAGGCCGCACACCTAGACCTCATCGACCAGGCGTTCCGCCGGATCGCGGCAGGAGAAACGATCCGCCTGCTGCTGACGATGCCGCCGCGGCACGGCAAGTCCCGCGGGCCGCGCGCTGGGCGCCGCTCTGGTACCCGCTCCAGCGGCCGGACCACCGAGTGATGTCGCCTCCTACTCCTCCGACCTGGCCGGCGACCACGGCTGGTGGACCAGGGACGCGATCACGACGTGGGACGAACAGCTTGGCCTGCACCTCCACCCCGACTCGAAGGCCGCGAACCGGTTCGACATCCTCTCGAAGGAAGGCGGCCTGTTCGCGGCCGGTGTCGGCGGCGGCCTCACCGGCAAGGGCGCCCACTTGGCAATAATCGACGACCCGATCAAGGACGCGATCGTACTGGTGCACCTACTCCCGCGCCTGGACCGACATCACACCTCTACGGCCTGTCCGTCACCGAGCCGGAGAAGGCCGCTCTGGTCGAGATGCTCGACACGTGCGCGTAGCCGGCGGCGGACCTACCCGCCGCGCCCGGTTGGCCGGCGGGCTGGTTCGGCCGAAGTCGCCGTTCCTGAGCAGGCCGCCGCGCGGGCTCTACGGTGTCCGCATCGGCAGGACCACAGGGTCGGGTGCTCGAAGGGATGGATCTGATGGATGTTCCGCTGGCGGACGCCGTCGCGGCAGTACGCGACGAACTGCTCGAAGCCGCCGCGCGGGCGGGTGACGACCCGCAGATGGTGTTCGCAGTCGGGCCGGTGGAGATGGAGTTCGAGGTCGAACTGCGCGCCGGCCGTCGGCCAGGCTTCGTAGGTTGGTTCCAGGACAGCGCCGGGCCGTACCTGAGGTCGCTTGCTGTCGGCTGCGTGTTCCCGGGCCGGCAGCGCCCGTCCCTTGCTACCGTGCAGGGGGACGGACAACGGGGGGCTCGATGACCAGTTTCCACGTCAAGCCAGCGGACATGATCCTCTCCTCCGCCGGGTTCACCGACCTGCATAACACTGCCGCGCAGATCTACCGTGGCCTCGTCCTCGCCCTGGACGATGTCGCGGGTATGGCCGGTGACGACGACGCTGGCAAGAAGTTCGCCGCCAAGTACAACCCCGCCTCGCAGAAGATCGTCGACGCGATGGCGGCGGCCGTCGGCCAACTTGGCGGTACCGCCAATGGCTTGTACACCATGGCGGTCGCCTACATTCAGACTGATGCCGACATCGCGGCCTCGCTGATGGCTCCACAGAAGCTGCCAGCGTCCACCAGTCCGGAGTGCGACGAGGAGGTCGCCAAAGCGAAGCTCCACTCCGCTGTCGGCCACAACGGCGGCAGCGCGATCCACGACCTCCTCAAGCAGTTCTGGCCCCAAGGCGACCCGGGCAAGCTCCGCCGGGCCGCGGCGGCCTGGAAGAACTTCGCGGGCCTCGTCAGCCGACTCGGCGTCGAAGGTGACAAGAGGGTGCAGCGGGTCACCGCGTCGAGCACCTCCAGCGCCGTCACGGGCTTCGCCCAGAACTGGGCGAAGATGCACGACAGCTGCGCCACGCAGGGCCCGCTGCTGAACAGCATCACCAACACGGCTTTCAAGCTGGGTCAGGCCTGCGAGGCGTACGCCAAGGAGGTCGAGGACCTGCGAGACACCCTGGAGACCCTCGCCATCGCCGCGGGCATCGTCGCGGGCGCCGGGCTCGTGCTGACGGTCTTCACCCTCGGCGGCTCCGACCTCGCGGCAGCCGGCGGAGAGGCCGCGATCGCCGCCGAGGCCGGTACCGCGGCGGTCGCGATGGCCGCGGCGGTGGAGGGCAGCGCCGAACTTGCCGTGCTGGCCGAGGCCGCGGCCGTGGTCGACGGCGCGGCGGCGAGCCTGATCCCAGTGGGAGCAGGGGCCCTGGCCATGACGACCGCGGCCGTCGTCCTGGCCGGTGCGGGCGACGCCGCGGCGGCACCCGCGCCCAAGCCCCCGCCGTTCACAGTCACCCCGGGCATGCCGCCGCTGCCGCACGACCCGACCAGCCCGTTCCCGGTACTGCCCCCGCACCAACAGGCCGCGATCCGGGCGTGGATGGCGCAGATGCAGCAGGACGGCCGCACGTTCCAGGCGAACGGGCCCCATGCGCCCAAGCCACCAGACAAGCCCGACCCCAAGATCAACGCGAGGCGCGCATACCAGGTCAGGGTCGCGGGCTCGACGGAGTACCGGCTGTACACCGACGTGGAGGACCCTGCGACCGGGCGCGAGCTGGGCATGGACGCCGACGGTGTCCGCCCGGAGGACGGTGCCGCGATCGACGCCAAGTACATCGGACAGCAGAACAGCTGCAAGTCCCCGTTCCGGCTGGACAACGCCGACGGGGTCTTCGAGTTCGCCTACGAGAACACCATGGAAGGAGAGTCCAAGAAGCTGGAGAAGTACGCATCGGCGCTGAAGGACCCCCGGAACAAGGTCAACCACCTCGAACTCATCACGAACGACCCCAAGGCCTCCGCCTACTTCCAGGCCCTCATGACGACCCATGGGGTCACCGGCCGCGTCCGCATCGAACCCTGACCCGCACCAATCAGAGAAATGAGCACCCCGTGGGATCCAGCTTCTACATCAGCGCCGACCGCGAGAAGGTCGGGCCATGGACCTTCACCGGCGACCAGGTGACGGACAGCGTCCGGCGGCACTGGCCGGACGCCACGGTGAGCAACGCGTTCGAGGGCTTTCTGGAGATCGTGGCAGATGTCGATCCCGGGCGGCCGGCGGAGCTGTCGTTCAATCTCCGCCACGGCGTGTTCGGGTTCGAGGACCGAGGATCGCCCGTCGGGCCCCTGACCGTCATCTACACGGTGCTGAACGACCTCGCACCGCAGGTGCCTGTCGCGTGGTGGGTCGACTACGACGTGGATCTCCAACCCCTCGACCTGGCCGGAGGTCTCGACGCGTTTATCGCGAGCTTCCCGGCCTAAGGCCTGTCTGACAATCAATCTTTTGGCAGATCAGCCCTCTGGCGGTCGATCAGCAAATTGCGGTCGCCCTGCATGGAGACCAACGTCGAGCGACCGGCCTCCCATGCCGCCCAGGGCGAACCCAGCGACTCGTGGACCTGCGCCAAGCCGTGGGTACCATGAGCGAGCTGCGGTACGCGGTGCTGTCGCTGGGGATCGCTCTGACCAGGACCGACGACGGGGATTCGCCTCGTTTCGGCTTGGATGTCCTGGAGGAGGCGCCCTCTCACGCCGACAGGGTCGCGGAGATCCTGGAGGAGTTTCGGTACGCCCGTCGCCCGGCGGCGACGGAGTCTTCGCAGGCGGGTAGGTTTTCCGCCTACCCGGCCCACGGCCGTCATCTACTCCTGATCGTCCTCGTTCGCGCGCCGCCAGGCACGGCGAACGGTGCTCCAGGACTCCACCACGCTCGGTACCTGGTCCAGCACGCCCTTGACGGCGAAGAGGAGGATGCTCCGCACGCCGGCACCAGCAAGCACAGAAAGGATGATGGTGGAATCCACCGGGTCGACGCTCCCTAGAACAGGGTGGTCGGACTGACGGGCAACCAGGGCAGGCTCCGTCCGACCACGAATGACTGTGGTCGGGACTGAATCCCTGGGTCCCGAAAGCGCCAGGAGACTCAGCAGGTAACGCAGAGCAACGGCAGAGCTGTTCAGCGCCAGAGCGCTTCTGACCCTGCCACCCACGCGACCGAGAGCCTGGCTGTCACCGCCGGGATGGCCGCCAACTACGCTCGCGCCGCCCGATGGCTCAACCTTCAGATTGGCCCGGGGATGGCAGTGCGGGAAACCAAATGTGGCGTGGCTCCGCACGGGTACGTTGCCGAGAGCAGCAGATTGGCTACCAAGATCACGTGAGCGTGTGATCGAACGAAGTGGATCTCCGGTGTCATGACGGGATGATCTTGCGGCCGGTCGACAGAGGCATCTCGAACGCTTGATCGCGAACTGCGTCTCTGAGCTGCACGATGAGCCAATCGCCAGACAAGCGATCTAATATGTGTGGCCCGCTGGCCATCTGACACGCCGGCAGTCAAAGATCGAGGGGAGTCAGCACGTGGGACGACGGATCGATCCAGCCCTCGCTAAGGCGCGGATGATCGAGAAGAGAAGGTGGCCTGTCGCACTCTTCAGCCGGGTGAACGACCCGTGGCCCAGCAGGTGCATGGACTGCGGTGAGTACGGTGAGCCTCGGCTAAACGATCTCACTCGACAAGGCGGTTGCGACCCGTGTGGTCGCAATGCGGGCGCGGATCAGCGCCGCGTGCCCGAATCCGTTGCCATCGAGGAGATCCGGGCCAAGGGGGTCGCGCCGGTCGGCCGGTTCCCCGGCGTCGATGTCCCGTGGCACTGTCGGTGCGTCGTGCCAGGCTGCGCTGGCCAGCAAGGAATCACCCCACGCCTGGTGGATGCCAGGCGCGCCAAGAAGTCGGCTTGCAAGTACTGCTCCGGAAAGGCCGTAGATCCGCTTGTAGCTTTCAACGACATGGTCTTCCTGGGGGGCATGCTCCCAATCGAGCCGTACAGCAGGGCGAACAACCCGTGGCGGTGCGTCTGCATAGCTCACGGCCATCCGGTGTCCCCCAGTCTCACCAACGTCCGGGGCCGGAAAAGCAGGTGCGACGGCTGCGCGCCTAACACGCCATACAGCGATGCCGAAGCTCGGAACATCGCATGGGAGAACGGGTTCGTGCCTGACGCTGACGCCCCTTACCCCAACACGAGTAAGCCCTGGTCGGGCAGGTGTAGGGAAAAGAACCACAGGTGCAGTCCAACTCTCGGTAACCTGATCGCTGGCCAAGGGCCGTGCCTAGCATGCCGCCGGACGGGGTTCAATCCCGACAAACCAGCTTTGGTCTACCTGATCGTCCATGACGGGCTAGATGTCGCGAAGGTCGGCATCTGTGGCAGCACCGTCAACAGGATCACCATCCACGAGGGCCATGGATGGCGAGTCCACGAGACACTCCACCTTCCGGTGGGTGCGGATGCCGCCCTCATCGAGAACCGGATCAAGCACCTCTGGTTCAAGACCCGCAGCTGGGCCCACGGGGTATCCAAGGAGCAGATGCCTCAGGGCGGCCACACCGAGACAGTTGCCCTCGCGCAGCAAGCTGGTCGGATCGCGATCGACGATCTGTGGAAAGACATCGAGACGGAGCACACCGAGATCTCCATGCCGCTGCCTTCTCCTCGTGATGGCGGTCGTGCGCGCTAGGCCAGATCCCAGCTCGCACGACCGCGACTGGCAACAGCAGGTCCCGTCCGAAGGACCAGAACCTACTCGGCCAACGCCAGCTGCGCCGGGAAGTAGCAACTGCCCGTCTCATTCGCGTGCCGCTTCTTGCGGCGCAGCAGCTCGTCCAGGGCGATGCGGCCCTCCAGGACGCAGAATAGGTCACCGCCGTCCATCGTGATGAACGTGGTGCCGCGGTCGTACTCCCTCAGCGCGCCGGCCGTGAAGCCGTTGACCGAGATGTAAAGGCCCAGGGCCAGTTTGCCCTTACGCTTCACCTTGGCGCTGAAGATGTCGACGTGCTCGCGCTCCATGGCCTTCTTCCACCACTTCGCCTCGACGATGTAGTCGTCGGTATCGAAGGAGAGGGAGCCGTCGATCTGCTCGGACTCCAGCTTGTAGGCCAGCCGCGGGTCGAGATCGAACAGGCGGAACAGCTCGTTCAGGAACAGCTCGAACTGCTGGCCGGCCTGCTGGCGGTCCGCCATCTGCCCCAGCTCGATGAACCGGTCTTTGAGGTCGGCCAGCTTGGCCGCGAAGCTCTGCTGCACCTGGACTCGGGTTCGGTAGGCGGCCAGGTCCTGCTCGGCCGCCTGCCGCTCCGCCAGCAGATCCTGGTGCGCTTGGGTCCACCGCTTCAGCCCGGCCACCGCCTCGCTGGCCTGGACCACCAGGTGCTCGCCGTCCGGCTGCCGCTTCAGGCTCGGGAAGCTGTCCATCCCCGCGATCTCGATCATGAGGTCGAGCGTGAGCTGGCGGTACCGGCCCTCGCCCTCCGCCAGCCGGTCGACAAACTCGTCCGCGACCGCCCGCTTGTAGCCCTCGAAGTCGAGGCCGACCAGCAGTTCAGGATGAGCGGTCACGCGCCGGCGGATGAACTGGGCCAGGTCCCGCTTGTACCAGTAGATCGTCGCTAGGGCCTCACCCAGTGCCCCGTACGCCCCCGGGTGAATCTGCTGGGCCCGCATTGACTGGGTGGTCATGCCGCCTACCCCTTCCCCATGAGCTGGAGACCAGGGGCCGGGGTGGTCGCCAGCCGCTCAGGCGGCACGGGATACTGACTCACTGAGCTCTCTTCCTTTCAAGGGGGATGGTTCACACCGAGGCGCCGCTGACTCTTGCCGGAGGGGGCGGCGCCTTGGTCTTCTCCTACGGCCGGTGGCCGGCCAGTTCTGGATCATGGTCAGCCCGAGGAGGCTCGGGAAGCCGGTCCAAGATCATCTGTAGCTGGGCTTCCAAGCGGGTCAGGCGCTGCTCGGTCCGGTTGACCCGACCGGCCTGCTGCGTGACTTCGCGCGCTGGGGGCAGCGAGGTCGCAAGTACATCGGGTGACACGTCCAGACTGTCGACTACCTCAGCGTCCCGCGACGACGCACCATGGACCGCCAGGTCATGCTGGAGCCGCAACAGGTTCAGGCGGGTGCCGTCCTCAGTGCGCCCAGCCAGATCGGCCACGAGGCTGGCCTCATCAGCTTTACCGGCTGCATGGAGAACCTGCCCCAGCCTCGCCGCAGTGCTCCGACGCCCGGCCCCAACAACCACCGCATTGCCATCAGGATGATCCGCTCGCAGCGCCTCGATGGCCTGTGCCACGACCTGAGTCTTACCAGCGCCTGGCGGACCGCTGACTACCAATGGCCCGTTGATGTAGCCCCCGCCAGATGCGGCGGTGAGCGCCTCAATGACCCTCATGGCGGCCGCCGTCTTACCACTGCCCGTGGGCGCGGAGAGCACCGACAGCGGGTGGTTGGGGGCCGCCTGGATGCCAGCCAGCTGCTGCTCCTGGGCCGCCTTGTCGGCGATCTTGGCCCACAGCTCGCGCAGTTGCTCGTACAGTTCTGCGGCAGAGCACTCCCGGACCGACACGCCATCATCGTCACGCTCGACGGCCATGGTCTGCCTCCCCACGGCCCCGGAAAACCGCCCGTGAGCGGCCGACCGGGAGATACCGAGCGCCTTGCCAACCGCGGCCCAAGACGCGCCATTGGCTCGCTCGGCTGCGACTGCAGCCGTAAGTACCTGCTCACTCAGGGCGACCAGCTCGGCGGCGGCCTCAACCCGGGCGACCGACTCCAGTTGCCGCAGCACGTTCTTCACCGTGCCCCCGATGAAAGCGACGTCCTCAGCCGACAGGTCATCGAGCATGGCGGTTGCCAGCAACGTGGCCCGCTCGTCGGCGCTCAGGGCCGGTTCCTCCGACATCTGCCACCCTTCCTTCAGTGACGCATCGTCAAGGCTAGCAGAACAAAACGTCCTGCATGACAGGACGCCAGGCGTCACGAATCAATTCGTAACGGCACCGCCCAGTGCTGGTCGGGCCTGCTGGCGCAGGCGTACCAACCTCCAGGGCGCTGAGCACCAGCTGTCCTGGCGGCTAGGACAGCTGGTGCGGGTAGCTCAGCGGCCCAGACATGAGAAAGCCCCGGAAGACGTCGCCGTCTTCCGGGGCTGAAGGACCAAGCGGGCCGCCAATGGCCACGCGCACCGCCACCGGTGTTGTTCTTCGCCTATGCCTCTTGGTGGACCTTGCGCGGGCTGTTCTTGATCGCCTGAAGCTCACCCATCAGCCGAGCGGTTGTCGCGCTCAGCGGCAGCTACACGGTCGTCCTTCGCTCGGGCGTAGAGCCGGCGGGCAGTGCCACACGACTCGATCACGTCCGGCAGCTGGTCCAGCCGCCCTTGACGACGAAGAGGCCGATGCTGAGCACTCCGGAGATGCTAACCGGCTCGGCAACTACGCCGAGGCCCCCGCGGCAGCTCGGACGCTGTTGGTGAACTTGGGGCCTTGATTACTTCGCCCCGTCGAGCTGTTGCTCGGCGGGGCGAAGTCGTGCGAAGTGGCTGGTGCGGGTGCGGGCCCGTGGTGTGTCGGTGAGGTGGGCGTCGATGCGGGCGAGGTTGATCGCGGCGCCAATGAGCTGGTGCTGGAGGGTGGTCTTCGCCAGGCCTTGGTAGCCGGATCTGCGCAGGCCGCAGCGTCCGACGCCTTGGAGACAGTGCCTTCGACCCCGGCGCGGATCTTGTAGCGCTCCTTCCAGGCGTCGGTCCGCTGCTCGGCCCGGGCTTTGTGGACGGCCTCGTGTTCGTCCCGGCGCCGCAGGTTGATCTCGCGGCGTTCGGCCGTGGATGAGTTGACGCATTCCCGCAGGTGGGGGCAGGGGCGGCAGTCAGCGGGGCTGAAGCGGACCCGGATCACCGGAAGGCCCTGCTGCGAGTGGCGGTGGTGCCACTGGGTGCTGATGGTTCCGTTCGGGCAGGTGACCTGCTCCCGGTCCCAGTCGATGGTGAACGCGTCCTGCCCGAAGGGGCCGCCGACCGAAGCGGCTGTGTTCGCGGCCATCGGTCCTTGCAGGTCGACACCGTGCTCGGTGCGGACGCTCACGATCTGGGCGGCGGTGGGGTATCCGGCGTCGACCCAGTGCTCGCCGGGCAGGCACTCCCGTTCGGCGAGGCCGGCATGGATCTTCTCGGCCATCACGTTGTCGGGGACGGTGGCCTCGGGGCGCATTTACCCAAGGCCTACAGCAGGCTGCACGCCTCTACGCCCGCCTCGAACCGGATGATCCGGGCCCCGAGACGCTGCCTGACGGCCCCGTTCAGGGTCTTCCCGCGCCACGCCCGAGGCCAGGGGCACGGGAAGGCCCCTCTCCGGGCCGAGCATCAGCCGTATCGGGCCGCCCCGCGGCACCATCACCGGTGGCTCAGCCACCACACCACACCACGGACCACCGCCCCGCCAGCGGCCGACGCTGCGCCCCGCAACGCACTGACGCCCGCCAGCCGTACGTACCGCCGGTACCGGGCCCTGCCTGCTGCCCGTCCATACATCGGAGTCCTGCTTCGGGCCCCCTGCGCCCCGGTCGCATCTGCTGCCATTTCTACTCCTTCACAAGCGCGTTGGCGCTGTCTCAGCCGGCTTCTCCGGACTCGTATCTCCATCAGAGCAAGTGGCGGACTGCCCAAAGCGGGGGCACCTCGGGGGGTTCTACGGCGGGCAAACGGGCGGCGGACCTTACACCTGGATCCGAGCTTGGCAGGTGGTATTCACCGCAGCCCAGCCCGAGCGCATGCGGCGGCAGTACGTTCAACCCATGGTCAGAACTTCCCCCAGCCCCGCCGACCGACGATTGATCGACCTCGCAGCGCAGCGCGGCGCCGAGGTGTCGGCGCGCCATCTCGAACGCTGGCGCAGCCGCCCAAGTCCTCTGCTGCCCTCGCACCGGCGGGACTACCCGGGCCGGCCCACCGGCGGTAGCTCCTCGATGGCCGATGACCGGCTGGTCGACTTGGTCGTCTGGCTCGCCCGCAACCGGCGGCCGGGCACCGATCGCGGCCACCTCGCCCTGCGCGCCTTCGGTGCCGGGCTTCCCGTGCCGGAGGAGACGGTCCAGGACGCGTTCGTCCGCGCCGCGCGAGGGGTGGAGGACGAGCTGCGCCGTGGGTTCGGGGAACTGCCCGAGGACGGCGATCTCCAGGAGTGGGTGTACGACGGCGCCGACGCGCTGGCTGGCAGCCGACAGCGTCGCCCGACCGCGGTGGACCGGCGCATCGGAGCCATCGACCGGCAGGTGCAGGCCCTCGTGGAGCCTGCCGCCGCCGAGTTCGCCGCCAGGTTCGACCCCGGCGCTGCCGAGGCCGAGTCGCTGGACAGGAACGACCGACAGTTCCATGCAGCGGTGGCGGCCATGGCCGGCCCCGGGGAACTGACCCCGGACACGCTCGCCAGGTACGCGCGTGGCCTCGTGGGAAACGGCATGCCGCAGTGGACCGCCCATCTACTGGAGACCGACCCGCGCGACCCGCTCGCCGCCGTCGCGGAGGCGCCGAAGCACCAGGCCCCCGGGCTACCAGCACACAGTGCCGCCAACCACCTGCTCAGCGTCGCGCGAGACGCCCCCTTGGAACGGCTGCACACCGCCTGGACCGCCGCCGCCCAGATGCCGGGTTGGGCAGAGAACACCTGCGCCGCCGTCGAGAGCGAGCTTGCCGCCGGTCAGCCGGCCAAGGCGACGGAACGCTGGGCCATTGACATGGTCGTCCCGTTCGACCGGCTCTTCCTTGCCGACGCCCTATCAGACCCTGACCCGGCACCGGGCACGCAGGCTCTGACCGCGCTGAACCTGCTCTTCATGACCGACGCCATCAACACCACGCTCGCCATCACCGACGACGACGGCCGCGAGACCATCCGTCGTCTGGCCCCTCCCTTCTTCCTCTCGCTGGTAACCGTGGAGTGACCGACGTCCCAGGCTCCGGGCGAGACAAAAGGGTGTGAACTGGCGTGCGCATTCACGGCAGGATGGTCGGCCGTGAACACCGATGCAATCAAGCCCGACGGGTCTGCCTGACATGGCTGGCACGGGACGCCCGGTATGCGCTGGCCGCGCTGGGCGAAGCGGCGAACCTCGCCGGCCAGGTCCCGCCCGACCCGCGGGCGTGGATGCTACTGGAGTCCTTCCTGGTGTACACCGCGAAGGTCGCCAAGACGCTCCGGCCGATCATCTCCAACAGGCCACTCCCAGGGCAGCCGTCGAGGTCACTCGGGTCTCCCACGATCGGGCGGGCCAGCCACCGTTGCGCGTCCTGCTCCGCAGCGTAGGCAAGGGACAACTGCTCCCCGATACTGCCCATGAGGCCATGCAGCTCGACAACACGGTTCACGCTCTCGACAACGTCCCCAGCCCCGACCGCGTGCAGCCTGTCGATATACCGGAACCCGGCCATGCCGCCCCGGGCACTGTGCCCTTGCCAGGCCATGGCGACCCCGACGATGTGCTCGCGGCGATCAGCGACTTCCGGAAGCGACCCGTCCGGGTTGTGAGGGGAGAAGCTCGCGAACGACATCGCCGAAGTCCGCTGTTCAGGCACGCCCGGCACCGTACCGCCGCCGCCCCACCCAAACATCCACCTCCAGGTCACCCCGTTCTGGTGGTCCGCATTTACCTGCACCAGACCTGTCGGCACCTCTGGCTAGCATCCCGACATGGACTACCGATCGGCCAGGGACCTGCCGTCCGTCGTGGAGGCAGCTCAACAGCTTGAGGCATTTCGCCTGCTCCGCTACGCCATACCTGCGGCCCGGCGCCCTGACATCGCGAAGATGCGCCGCGACCTCTATCACATCGCGGACACCGTCGACGGCTTCTACGAGCTGCTGGGCCCACGGAACTGGATCTACCACGACAACGATCCGGAACGCCTGTTCCACCTGACGATCGGGCTGAACCGCCTGCCTGCCATGCGCAAGCGGCTGGCGCTCGTGGAGAAAGCCAAGGCGGACTACTTCGCTGGCCGCTACTACTCCACCGTCCACGTCCTTCTGAGCGTCATGGACGGCTTCGTCAACGAGTTCGAGACCGTCCGCAAGGGGCTGCACGCACGGCAGGCAGAGGAGCTGAAGGCATGGGACAGTGTCGTCGGCCACCACATGGGCCTCGCCAGAGCGCACCGAACCTTCACCAAGGGCAGGAGCGCGACCACCGAGGAGCCGGTGTACGAGCTCTACCGCAACGGGATCGTGCACGGAAGCATCCTGAACTACGACAACATCGTCGTCGCTACCAAGGCGTGGAACCGCCTCATGGCCGTCGCCGACTGGGCCCGGGCACGGGAGAAGGAGCAGCAACCCGCTCCGGCGAAACCGACGTGGCGGGAGCTCTTCGCCCGCATCGCCGAACAAGGACGGACAAGCAGAGCCGTTACCGCATTCGAGCCGTTCCAACTCGGCCCCCGAGACGACGGGTTCGCGACCCATCCCGTCCACACCGCCACTGCGGGCTTCCTCACCGCCTGGACCGCACGCAACTTCGGCGCCATGGCGGCACTGGTCACGGCCGATGTGCATACGAAGTACGGCAACGCCGCACCCCGTCAGGTGCGGCTCGCCTTCGCTGACCACGGGTTGAGCGCGTTCACGATCCGGGGCCTGGACTTCCGGGCAGCCGCGGCATGCACGGTCGCGGTAGACCTGACGGCCCCGGATGGTGCCGCACGCTCTACCAGCCTTCGGTGGATCCGGGAGGACGAGACCGGCCAACCGGTGCCCGTCCCACTGGACGGCGGCACCTGGCGCCTCTACACCTGGCACCCGGCAGCCTTCCCGAGCGGGAAGGAATCACCCGCGTAGCATCAGGCACGAAAGATGTCTCGGCGGCCGCCGCCGCAGCAGCTGCGGCCCGTGCTGCTGCCCGCCGCCCTCGAAGCGGAACTCGTCCGATGGAGCTGCCCGCCTTCCGCGCCCGCGGCCCACTACCCCGCCGGGCGCCCCTCCCTGCTGCCGGCGCAGCTCGCCTTGAGCTTCGCGGAACGGGATTCGGCACCCTCGCCCGGGGACACCGAGCACGGCGACCTCGCCGACGACGACTACGACCGGGGCGGCCACGCCGACCAAGTCGCCGCCGCCCTCCAGGGCCTGCGCGAGCACCTCGCCCCGGCGCAGGTCCCCGCGTTCTTCGCCGCGAGATGCACCGCGCTGAACACGGAGGCAGCGCAACTGCCCGATCTTCTGCCCGACCCGGACGGCCTGGAAGAGGAGGCGCACGTGCTGGCGGGCAGCTACACCTGGGTCGACCCGGCGTCGGTGGTGCGCACCGCCGACCCGGTGGTGTGGGGGACGATCGCCCGGGACGGGGAGCGGGCCGGCTCGGTCTGGATCCCGAACGCGATTTGCGGGTGGCTAGTTGTACTGACCACGGAGGTTGGTGACAGGGCTCACGGCCGGGTGATCTTGAAATGAGTGAGGGCCTTCTGGCTCGGTGTGGATTGCGACATCTGCA
>NZ_JBEXJT010000047.1:0-66170 GCF_040609255.1 Kitasatospora sp. NPDC004723
GCCCCTCAAACGCGCCCAACACCACAACTGGCCACCACCACAACCGGCAACAGTCACGATCACCCAGCGAGACACAACTTAAGTCACCGGCATTGGGCCTAGGGCCTCTCTTTCGGATCACGTCGGACAAGCAGGCGTCGTTGGAGTGCGTGCATCGGCGGCACGGAGGAGGGAGTCCATGCGGAGCATCGGCGACCGACGACAAGCCGGCGAGGTGCGTGCTCCGGCGGCGACCGCCCGGCGTGATCCGAAAGAGAGGCCCTAGCGACCGGGGTAGCCGGGCCACGGCTGCTGCGGCGGCGGCTGCTGCCCCGGCCAGCCCTGCGCCGGCGGATGCGTGCCGTAGCCGAAGCCGTGCCCCTGGGCCGGCCCCTGCTGCGCGGTGTACGGCGGCGGCACCGGCGGGTACGGCCCCGTCGCCGGCCGGCCGTGCCCGGCCGCCTCCCGGTCGTAGAACGGGCGCGCGTTGGCCCGCATCCACAGCGCCACCGGGTCGTACTCGTCCGCCATCGCGACCGTCGAGACCGCCAGCCCCTCCGGCGCGACCGCGATCGCCCGCTGCATCAGCGCCCGCACCGCCTCCACCGTGGGCGGCGAACTCTCGTACAGGTCCAGGCCGATCGCCAGGTACGGTTCGCCCACCGACGGCCGCACCCAGGCCCGGCGCAGCGCCCTCACCGCGCGCACCTCGACCGCCTGGCGCTCCAGCAGCGCGAAGAACTGCTGCGCCGGCACCTGCGGCTCGCTCAGCTTCAGCGGCCCGGCCGGCAGCCGGTCCAGGCCCGCGGCGACCCGGCGCAGGTCCGCCCACGGCACGCCCACCCCGCCGCCCGGGGCGTGCGGGTTCAGCCACAGGCCCCACCGGGTCCGGTACAGCGAGGCCGCGATCTCCCGGCCGGAGATCACCTCGTGCGCCCGCGCCCAGCCGGACGCCGCCAGCTGCTCGGGCGAGGTGACGGCCGGCGCGTAGCCGTGGCCGCTGATCTCCATGTTCCCGTACTGGGCGTCCGCGCTGCCCGGCGTGCCGTGCCAGAGCAGCATCCAGACCCGGCCCTCGGCGAGCGCGTGCAGCATCGTCTCGTAGGCCTCGTAGCGCTCCGGCGCCACCTCGCGCAGCGCGCGCTCCAGCGCGCCCGGATCCGGGCGTCCGGTGGGCGCCTGGCCCCAGGGCCCCGGTGCACCGCCAGCTACCGATCCCGCACTCATGCGCCCACCTCGCTGCGCTTCTTCGTTCCTCGTCCGTCACCGGCGGCCCGGCGGCCGTCAGCACGCACCCTATGGGGCGGCCACCGACCGCCGCCACGCCACCGTGCCAGGGTCCGCACCGCCTCCCCGCCCGCACCCCGTCCGACGGCTGCCGGACGGACGGCCGGGGCCGGGTCAGCCCCGCACGTAGAAGGGCGCGACCCGGTTCACCAACCAGTCGACCACCGGATCGTCCGCGAGGTCGAGCAGTACGAGGTGGACGCCTCCGGGAAGCGGTGCGGTTCCCAGTGCGCGGCCCAATCCCTCGTTCACCGCAGCCGGGTCGGCGGGGGCCCCCGGATCCAGCTGGACGCCCACGAACATCACGGTCGGCTCGCCCTCGACGCTCGCCAGCGCCCGCCGGGCGGTCAGCACTCCCGGCAGCGCCGCGAGTTCCGCGCGGCAGGCGGCCAGGAACGCCTCCGGGTCCTCCCCCGGCACCGGCTCGCGCAGCGCCACCCGGCCGCCGCCCGGAGCCTGCACGGCGTCCGGGGCGTCGGCCCAGCGGTCCTCGCGCGGCCCGCGGCGCAGCTCCGCCACGCCCTCCGGCGGCACCGGGATGCCCACCGCCGCCTCGGGGTTGACGGCGATGCCCACGCCCAGCGGCAGACCACGGGCGAACTCCCACACCGGGGCGACCGCGAACGCCATCCCGGGAGCCTGCTGGACGAACACCTCCTGCGAGGAGAACACCGGGACATAGGGGTCGCCGGCCAGTTCGATCGTCGGCAGGTCCAGCGACTGCCCCTGCGGGCCGCCGCCCGACGGCAGCGGGATCCACACCTGGCTGCGCGCCAGCACCTCGATCACCCGCGGGGTCGCACCGGGGTCGCCGAGCGCGGCGGTGAGCACCTGCTCCAGCTCGTTGGCCGGCCACGCGCCTCCCGGCGGCGCCGACTCGGCCCCGTCCCACCCCTGCTGCTCCACCGGGTACCCCATGCGCCGCCGTACCGTCCTCTGCTCGCCGATGCCCGCAGCCTAGCGTTTCGGCACCCCGCCCCGGGCCGCCAGGCCCGACGTGACGCAACCCCCTCTCCCCTTGTCCCGGCGGACGTGCCATGATGTGCGCGTCTGCGGTGGCATCCACCCAGGCCCCGCCAACTCCATACCGGCCGCTCGAACCCGCGCGGGAGAGTCCGGAGTGCCCCGTCCAGGCGGCACAGCCGGCGCCGAAGGAGCAAGTCCTCCCCGGAATCTCTCAGGCACCCCTACCGCACGGGTTAGGCACATCTGGAAAGCGGCGTACGGCCCTGCCGTCCGCCCACCCACGGTGCAAGCCGCCATGCTGTTCCCCTACAGGGCAGTGGACGGTGAAGCTCTCAGGTACGACGACAGATGGGGAGACCCAGCCGCCGCATGCCCGCGCGCAGGGTCCGCCGCCCCCGAGACAGGGCCGGTCCCGGCGCGCGCACCCCTGAGTGCCCCGACCGAGGAGTTCCTGGCCATGTCGTCCCTCCGCCTCACCGCGCTCGACGCGCTGCACCGCGCCCTCGGCGCCACCATGACCGACTTCGCCGGCTGGGACATGCCGCTGCGCTACGGCAGCGAGCGCGAGGAGCACCTCGCCGTCCGCACCAAGGCCGGCCTGTTCGACCTCTCCCACATGGGCGAGATCACCGTCACCGGCCCGCAGGCCGGCGAGATGCTGGACCACGCCCTGGTCGGCTTCGTCTCCGCGCTCGGCGTGCTGCGCGCCCGCTACACCATGATCTGCGCCGAGGACGGCGGCATCCTGGACGACCTGATCGTCTACCGCCTGCGCGAGGACGCCTTCCTGGTCGTCGCCAACGCCTCCAACGCCCAGCTGGTGCTGGACGAGCTGATCGCCCGTGCCAAGGGCTTCAACGCCGTCGTCTCCGACGACCGCGACGCCTACGCGCTGATCGCCGTGCAGGGCCCGGAGTCCACCGGGATCCTGGCCGACACCACCGAGGCCGACCTGCCCGGCCTGAAGTACTACGCGATCCTCCCGGCCCAGGTGGCCGGCCGCGACGTGCTGCTCGCCCGCACCGGCTACACCGGCGAGGACGGCTTCGAGATCTTCTGCAACCCGGGCGACGCCGAGCACATCTGGCAGGCGCTGACCGAGGCCGGCACCGGGCGCGGTCTGATCCCCTGCGGCCTGTCCTGCCGCGACACGCTGCGCCTGGAGGCCGGCATGCCGCTGTACGGCCACGAGCTGTCCACCGACCTGACCCCGTTCGACGCGGGCCTGGGCCGGGTCGTCCGCTTCGACAAGACCACCAACGAGGGCGCCTTCGTCGGCCGCAAGGCCCTGGAGCGGGCCGCCGCCGAGGCCGAGGCCAAGGCGCCGCGGGTGCTGGTCGGCCTGGTCTCCGAGGGCAAGCGCGTGCCGCGCGCCGAGTACACCGTGGTCTCCACCGACGGCGAGGCGATCGGCCGGATCACCTCCGGCGCGCCCTCCCCCACGCTGGAGAAGCCGATCGCGATGGCCTACGTGGACGCGGCCCACGCCGCCCCCGGCACCACCGTCGCGGTGGACGTGCGCGGCAAGCACGAGCCGGTCCAGGTCGTGGCGCTGCCGTTCTACAAGCGCGCCCGCTGACGCCCCTCCCCCACCGGTTTCCCGCTGTTCCCCACGCGAGGCAGGTCCGCGCGCCGGGCCGCTTCGTCGTACCCGCTTCCCATCCTGGAGAATGACGCCATGAGCAACCCCCAGCACCTGCAG
The DNA here is from genome assembly GCF_040609255.1 of Kitasatospora sp. NPDC004723. Classification (NCBI taxonomy): domain Bacteria; kingdom Bacillati; phylum Actinomycetota; class Actinomycetes; order Kitasatosporales; family Streptomycetaceae; genus Kitasatospora; species Kitasatospora sp. NPDC004723. The sequence goes on from NZ_JBEXJT010000047.1 coordinate 3,935, forward strand.
TACACCGACGAGCACGAGTGGCTGACCACCTCCGAGGCCGGTGAGGTCGCCACGATCGGCATCACCAAGCACGCCGCCGACGCCCTCGGCGACATCGTGTACGTGCAGCTCCCCGAGGTCGGCGACACCGTGACCGCCGGCGAGACCTGTGGCGAGCTGGAGTCGACCAAGTCGGTCAGCGACCTGTTCTCGCCGGTGACCGGTGAGGTCACCGAGGTCAACGAGGCCGTCTCCGACGACAACAGCCTGGTCAACAGCGAGCCGTTCGAGGGTGGCTGGCTGTTCAAGGTCCGCATCGAGTCGACCGGCAAGCTGCTGACCGCCGACGAGTACACCGCGCTCACCAACCCCTCGGCCTGAGCCACCGCCGGGGCGGCCGTCGCACCACGGCCGCCCCGCTGCCGGCCCCCCTCTGCCCCGCCTCCTCCCGGGAAGACCCCACCATGACGGTTCTGAACCAGTCCCTGCACGCCCTCGACCCGGAGATCGCCGCCGCGGTCGACGCCGAGCTGCACCGCCAGCAGACCACCCTGGAGATGATCGCCTCCGAGAACTTCGCCCCGGTGGCGGTCATGGAGGCCCAGGGCTCGGTGCTGACCAACAAGTACGCCGAGGGCTACCCCGGTCGCCGCTACTACGGCGGCTGCGAGCACGTCGACGTGGTCGAGCAGATCGCGATCGACCGCATCAAGGCGCTGTTCGGCGCCGAGCACGCCAACGTCCAGCCGCACTCCGGCGCGCAGGCCAACGCCGCCGCGATGTTCGCGCTGATCAAGCCGGGCGACACCATCCTGGGCCTGAACCTGGCCCACGGCGGCCACCTGACCCACGGCATGAAGATCAACTTCTCCGGCAAGCTCTACAACGTGGTGCCGTACCACGTGGACGACAAGACCAGCCAGGTCGACATGGCCGAGGTCGAGCGCCTCGCCAAGGAGCACCGCCCGCAGCTGATCATCGCCGGCTGGTCCGCCTACCCGCGCCAGCTCGACTTCGCCGAGTTCCGCCGGATCGCCGACGAGGTCGGCGCGCTGCTGATGGTCGACATGGCGCACTTCGCCGGCCTGGTCGCCGCGGGCCTGCACCCCAACCCGGTGCCGTTCGCGGACGTGGTCACCACCACCACCCACAAGACCCTGGGCGGCCCGCGCGGCGGCGTCATCCTCTCCAAGGCCGAGCACGCCAAGAAGATCAACTCCGCGGTCTTCCCCGGCCAGCAGGGCGGCCCGCTGGAGCACGTCATCGCCGGCAAGGCCGTCGCCTTCAAGGTCGCCGCCTCGGAGGAGTTCAAGGAGCGCCAGCAGCGCACCCTGGACGGCGCCCGGATCCTCGCCGAGCGCCTGCTGCAGGCCGACGTCACCGAGGCCGGCGTCTCCGTGCTGTCCGGCGGCACCGACGTGCACCTCGTCCTGGTCGACCTGCGCAACAGCCGGCTCGACGGCCAGCAGGCCGAGGACCGTCTGCACGAGGTCGGCATCACCGTCAACCGCAACGCCATCCCGAACGACCCGCGCCCGCCGATGGTCACCTCCGGCCTGCGGATCGGCACCCCGGCGCTCGCCACCCGCGGCTTCCAGGCCGAGGACTTCCGCGAGGTCGCCGACATCATCGCCGAGGCCCTGAAGCCGGCCTTCGACGAGGGCACCGCCGAGGCGCTCAAGGCCCGGGTCACCGCCCTGGCCGAGAAGTACCCGCTCTACCCCAACCTGTAGGTCCCGCCGTTCGGCGGCCGGTGACCGGGCTCACCCCGCCCGGACACCGGGGATTCCGGGGCACCGCGCACACTGGAGAGTGCGCGCGGTGCCCCGACCCGTGTCAGCCGCCCGCCCTCGCCCGACCCACCCTCCCGCCACCGCCGTCCTCCCCTCCCTGCCGGCACCACCCACGAGACCAGACAAGGACGTCCCTCCGTGGCCATCAGCGTCTTCGACCTCTTCTCCATCGGCATCGGTCCCTCCAGCTCCCACACCGTCGGGCCGATGCGCGCAGCCCGGATGTTCGCCCGCCGCCTGAAGTCGGAGGGCCTGCTGACCGAGGTGACGGCCGTCCGCGCCGAGCTGTACGGCTCGCTCGGCGCCACCGGCCACGGCCACGGCACCCCGAAGGCGGTGCTGCTGGGCCTGGAGAACGCCTCCCCGCGCACCATCGACGTCGACCAGGCCGACCGCGACGTCGAGCGGATCACCGCCGAGAAGCGGATCCACCTGCTCGGCGTGCACGCCATCGACTTCGACCCCGACACCCAACTGGTGCTGCACCGGCGCCGCTCGCTGCCGTACCACGCCAACGGCATGACGCTGTGGGCCTTCCGGGCCGACGGCTCGACCGTGCTGGAGAAGACCTACTACTCGGTCGGCGGCGGCTTCGTCGTCGACGAGGACGCGATCGGCGCGGACCGGGTCAAGCCCGACGACACCGCACTGAAGTACCCCTTCCGCACCGGCGAGGAACTGCTGCGGCTCACCCGGGAGACCGGCCTGTCGATCTCCGGCCTGATGCTGGAGAACGAGAAGGCCTGGCGCACCGAGGAGGAGATCCGCGCCGGCCTGCTGGAGATCTGGCGGGTCATGCAGGAGTGCGTCCGGGCCGGCATGTCCCGCGAGGGCATACTCCCCGGCGGCCTCAAGGTGCGCCGCCGCGCCGCCGCGGCCGCCCGCGCGCTGCGCGCCGAGGGCATCGGCCCGGCCAACGCGATGGAGTGGGTGACCCTCTACGCGATGGCGGTCAACGAGGAGAACGCCTCCGGCCGCCGGGTGGTCACCGCCCCGACCAACGGCGCGGCCGGCATCATCCCCGCCGTCCTGCACTACTACCTGAACTTCATCCCGGGCGCCGACGAGGACGGCATCGTCCGCTTCCTGCTCTCCGCCGGCGCGATCGGCATGCTCTTCAAGGAGAACGCCTCCATCTCCGGCGCCGAGGTCGGCTGCCAGGGCGAGGTCGGCTCCGCCTGCTCGATGGCCGCCAGCGGCCTCGCCGAGGTCCTCGGCGGCAGCCCGGAGCAGGTCGAGAACGCCGCCGAGATCGGCATCGAGCACAACCTCGGCCTCACCTGCGACCCGGTCGGCGGCCTGGTCCAGATCCCCTGCATCGAGCGCAACGGCATGGCGTCGGTCAAGGCCGTCACCGCCGCCCGGATGGCCCTGCGCGGCGACGGCCGCCACCACGTCTCCCTCGACAAGGCGATCAAGACCATGAAGGAGACCGGCGCCGACATGAAGATCAAGTACAAGGAGACCTCGCGCGGCGGCCTCGCCGTCAACGTCATCGAGTGCTGATCCCGCACCCGGCCGGTACGGCGCCCCTGCCCTCCCGGCGGGGGCGCCGCCGTTTCCGGACTCAGAACTCCTCGGGGTAGGCGTCCGTCCGCACGATCCGGGCGACGTAGAAGCCGGGCCCGTGCGGGGTCCCGGTCGCGTGGTACTGGACCAGCCCGAGATCGTGGGCCAGCGGAGCGGTGTAGGCGCCGGGGAGCCCGGGAACGGCCTCGGCGTGGTCGGGATGCGGGCCGCCGTCCAGCGTCTCGCGCAGGCCCACCAGGAACGCGGCGATCGCCGAGACGACGTCCGGTGGTGTCACCGCGAAATCGAACACCGCCTCGACCTGGGGTGACAGCACGATCGGGTCGTGTTCCTCGTCGCCGTCGTACGGATCGTCCCAGTCACTCACGGGCGCTCTCGCTCGCGCAGGACGGCGGAGAGGGCCCGGCCGGGGGCGGCACCCTGCTGGACCTCGGCGTGGGTGCGGGCGGTCGCCGGGTCGCCGTAGAGCTCCAGCCGGAGCCGCCAGCGGCGCAGCACGCCGGCGATCTCGTGTTCGTCCGCCGAGCCCATGTCCCGGTAGAAGGCCATCCGTTGGGATGGCGGCAACGCGGCCCCGATCTCGTCCTGAGTGCGCGGACGGGTGCGATGCGGTTCCACCGGCTGTGCGGTCATCGGTCCTCCTGCTGCGGTGGCGGTCGACCGGACTCCACTGTAGTCACCACGGGACGTGCGACGGTCGGACTACTCACTCGCCCGGGTGAACCACACCCGGAGGGCCCGTCCCCAGTTCCGGCCGACTGCCATCGTGGCCGCAACACCACTCCCACGAGCCCCCGGAGCGCGGATGAAGCACACCCGAACCGGTGTCCGCACCCTCACCACCCTGCTGCTGGCCGCCGTCCTCGGCGCGGCCGCCACCACCCCCGCCGCGGCCCGCGCCGCGCTGCCGGACGCCACCGACGCGGCCTTCGCCGACGACTGCCTGCGCGCCCACAACGAGTACCGCGCCCGGCACGGCGTCCCGGCGCTGGCCCTGGACCCCGCCGTCCAGGAGTACGCGAAGAGCCGCGCCGCCCGGCTGTCGACGTACGAGCGCCTCTCCGGCGGCCACGCCGGGCTCGACCCCGCGTACGGCGAGAACCAGTCCTGGTTCGCCTCCAGCACCCCCGACCGCGCCGGCTGCCGCCGGGCCGTCGACGCCTGGTACGCGCAGGCCGGGAACTACGACTACGGCAACCCCGGCTACTCCGCCGCGACCGGCCTGTTCACCCAGGTGGTCTGGAAGTCCTCCACCCGCCTCGGCTGCGCCCGCGCCTACGGCCGCGGCGACACCTGGTACGAGACCTACGTCGTCTGCGACTACAACCCGCCGGGCAACGTCTCGCCCGAGTACGCCGCCAACGTCCTGCCGCCGCGCGGCTGACCCGGGCCGGCTCCGGCCCGCGGGCGAGCCCGCCCGCGGCCGTCAGCCGGCGGACATGCGGCGGTGGAGTTCGTCCAGCGAGGGGTTCTCCAGGTGGGTCAGGAAGACCCACACATGGCCCGAGGGGTCCCTGAGGATGGCGGTGCGGTCGCCGTGGAACATGTCCGTCGGCGGCTGGAGGACCTCCGCGCCGGCGGCCTCGGCGCGCTCGGCGAGGGCGTCGACGTCGGGGACGAAGACGTGCAGGGCGACGCTGGTTCCGCCGAGCGCGGTCGGGGCGGCGAACGGGGCGCTGTCGCCGGTGTCGCCCAGCATCAGGACGGACTGCCCGATGCTGATCTCCGCGTGCAGGATGCCGCCGCCGGGCGCGTCGAGCCGGAAGTCCTCACGCGCCCCGAAGGCCTTCACGTAGAAGTCGATCGCGGCGGCGGCGTCGCCGACCATGATGTGCGGGACGACCGCGTAGCGGTAGCGGTCGGGAACGACGCTGTCGGTGCCGGTCATGACGGATCCCCTCGATGGACGCCGCCGGCCGATCACCGGCGGTCTGAAGAGGACCGTAGGAGCTGAAGTCGGCTTCAGGTCAAGGGCCGCGGGCCGAGAACGGCGGCGAGCAGGCCCGGGAAGGCCGCGTCCGCCTCCGCCCGCCGCCCGCCGCCCGCCGCCCGCCGCCCGCCGCCCGCCGCAGGGACATGATCCGGACCTGCCGTTTCGGGAGAATCGAAATGATCAAGGAGTCCCGCGATGCCCGCTCTCCGGACCCCGTGCGAGCCTGGCCGCCGAGCATGGAAAATAGTGTCGATCATGAATAATCTCAGGCGCCGGCATGAACCTATGCAAATTCCCAAGGTGAACTAAGTTACAAACCTTGAAATCGAAGCCGCCTGGTTTGCCCACATGCTGAGATCCGTGCGATAGTCGAGTTGTCCGACGGCGGGCGCCAGCGACTGGCGCGCGCCCTGGGCGACGATGACTTCGGCCGGCCCGACCTGGCACGGCCGACACCCATCGCGCGGCACGCACCCCCTTGGCCGGCGCGATGACCTGCAGGGGCCCCCAGCCACCGGACCACGGTGAATTCGGGGGCCCCGCGTGTTTTCCCGGACCGCCCAGGGCCCTCCCGGACCATCCCGGCCCCTCCCGGACCGGATGGCTCAGACCGCCCGGTCGCGGACCTTCAGCTCGAACCAGACGCCCTTGCCGCGCGGCAGCAGGTCGGCGCCCCAGCGGTCCGCCAGGTCGTCGACCACCTGGAGCCCGCGCCCGCGCTCGTTGGCCGGCAGCGGCTCCGCCAGGATCATGCACGGCAGCGCCCGCGAGGAGTCCCGCACCTCCACCCGGACCCAGCCCGGCTTGCGCGCCACGTGCAGTCCGATGGTCCGACCGGCAGCATGCCGCAGCGCATTGGCGACGAGCTCGCTGGTGAGTAACTCGCCGACCTCCAGGTGCTGGTGCAGGTCCCAGTTCTCCAGGGCCGCGAGCACCAGCCGCCGCGCCAACGGGCCGGTGGCCGGCCGGGACGGCAACCGCACCTCGCGCGGCGCCTCCCGGTCGCACAGCTTCCCGACGTACAACTGCTCCAGCTCGTCGGAGCTGAGCCGCTCCAGGGCCGCGAGGGCGTCCTGGAACGGTGCCCACGACGCGTCAGCGACCAAGCTGGATCCCGGAAGTGATGACTGATCTGTTTCGCCCCAACCCGCCATGCGCCCCATCATTGCGGAACGCAAGCGGCCGCGTACGGACAATGAGCAAACGATCACGGGTGTTTCGGCATATGCCGCGTGCAACCCGAACCCGCGTTCGGGCAGGTCCGGGTCACGGCGGGCCGCGGGTGGGCGGGCGCTGCGGCTACCAGGCGCTCCAGTCGAGGTTCCAGCCACTGAGGCCGTTGTCCGGCGCCACCTGGCCGCGGCTGGAGTTCTGCACGGTGACGACGTCCCCGATCAGCGAGCCGTCGTAGAACTTGCCCGCCGAGGTGCCCGAGCCGCCGCCGTTGACGTCCTTCAGGCCCACGCAGCCATGGCTGACGTTGTCCTTGCCGAAGGCGTCGCTCCAGTAGTTGCCGTGCACATAGGTGCCCGAGTCGGTGAGCCGCATGGAGTGCGGGACCTGGAGGTCGTAGGGGTCGCCGGTCATCCCGGGCAGGGTGCTGGACTGCATCCGCACCACACCCTCCTTGGACATGACGACCATGGTGCCGTTCCAGGTCGGGTGCTCCGTCGAGCCGGAGGTGATCTCGACGACCGAGCTCTGACCGCCCTGGACCACCGTCATCCGGTGCGTCTTCGCGTCAACCGTCGAAATCTGGGATCGCCCGATAGTGAAGGGCTCGTCCCGGTCGACTCCCCCGTAGACGCCCGGGGCGATCTCCACGCTCTTCAGCCGGTACTGGACGGTGACCTTCGTCCCCGGGTTCCAGTACTTCTCGGGACGGAAGTCCAGCCGGCGGTTGCCGAACCAGTGGCCCTTCACCGCGGTGCCGTCGCTGGTCATGAAGGTGATGCCGCGCGCCACCGCCTCCTTGTTCTTCACGTCCTTGTCGAAGGCGACCGAGACGATCATCCCGACGCCGTAGGTGGCGTCGTCCTCGACGTTGTCGCTCGCCTTCGCCTCGCGCTCGGGCGTGAGCGTGGTGAAGCTGCTGTCCGCCGAGGCGACCAGGCCGCCGGAGTCCGCCGCCAGCGCGCTCACCTGGTAGGCGGTGCCGACCGCCAGCGGACCGGACGGGGTCCAGCTCGACCCGTCGGCGGCGATGCTGCCGGCCACCTCGGTGCCCGCCCTGTCGCTCACCTTGACGGTGGTCAGCCTGCCGCCGGAGACCGCGACCTTGAGCGCGCCGTCCGGGGCGACGTCCACCGTGCCGGTCTTCGGCTCGATGTCCACCACGGCCTGCGACACCTTGGGGGCCGCGCTGGTGGCGGGCGCGCCCGTGGCCGACGCCGACGGGACCCCCGCGGCCCCGCCCAGCTCCGCCTTGGCCGCCCCCGCGTTCCCGCCGCCCCCACTCGCACCGCCGCCACCGCCGCAGGCGCTGGTCAGCACCAGCGCTCCCCCGACCAGACCCGCGGCCACCGCCCTGCGTATCGACCTCACCGTCGGTATCGACCTCACCGTTGACTCCCTCCCTCGTGCCCGATGTCCGACAGTTACACGCGTTGGCCCTCGGACGAGGTTGCGCCGTCCGGGGCATGTTCCACCCGGAACACCCGAGCGGCCCGATCCCCACGCGTGGGGATCGGGCCGCTCGTCGCCGTGCGTGGCGGACGTTCCCGCCGGCGGGCAGGGGCTACCAGTTGGCCCAGCCGATGTTCCAGCCGCTCAGGCCGTTGTCGGGGGCGACGGTCTTCTCCTTGGAGTTCTTGACGACGACCACGTCACCGATGATCGAGTCGTTGAAGAACTTGCCCGCCACCGAGCTGTCGCTGCCGCCCTTCTCGTCCTGCATCGAGATGCAGCCGTGGCTGGCGTTGGTCTTGCCGAAGGGGCTGGCCCAGTAGTTGCCGTGCACGAAGGTGCCGGAGGTGGTCAGCCGCATCGCGTGCGGCACGTCCGGGATGTCGTACTCGCCGCCGAGACCGACGGTCTGCGAGTTCATCCGGGTGACCTTCTCCTTGCTGGAGATCACCATGGTGCCGTTCCAGGACGGGTTCTTCTCGTCGCCGAGGGACACCGGCACGCTGTGGCTCGCGCCGTCCCTGGTCACCGTCATCTGGTGGGTGGCCGAGTCGGCGACGGAGACCTGCGAGCGGCCGATGGTGAACGGCTCGTCCTTGTCGATGTCGCCGTAGACGCCCGGGGCGACCTCGACGTTCTTCAGCCGGTACTTGATGGTCACCTTGGTGCCCGGCGCCCAGTACTTCTCGGGGCGGAAGTCCAGGCGGCGGGCGCCGAACCAGTGGCCCTTGACCGTCGTGCCGTTGTTGGTCTCGAAGCTGATGCCCTGGACGACCGCGTCCTTGTTCTTGATGTCCTTGTTGAAGACCACCGAGACGATCATGCCGACGCCGTAGGTGGCGTTGTCGGCGATGTTGTCGTTGGTGGAGACCTTCTTCGCGGGCGTCAGCGTGGTGAACGAGGTGGTCGACGCGGCCACCAGGCCGTCGGCGTCGGCGGCCTGGGCGTTCACCTTGTACGCCATGCCGACGGCCAGCGCGGCGTTGGGCTTCCAGCCGCTGCCGTCCGCGGCGAGGGCGCCCTCGACCGGCTTGCCCTCCTTGTCGGTCACCTCGACCGTGGTGAGCTTGCCGTTGGCCACCGAGACCTTGAGCGCGCCGTCCGGGGCGACGTCCTGGGACCCGTCCTTGGGCTCGACGGTCACCACGGCGGCCGAGGTCTTCGGCGCCGCCGAGGACTGGCCCGGCGCCGGGCTGCCGGTACCGGCGTCCCCGCCGGTGGCACCCGCCGTGGCGGCGCTCTCGCCGCCGGCGTCGGTCTTGTCGTCGTTGCCGCTGTTGCAGGCCGCGGTGAGCAGCAGCACCCCGCCCATCGCCAACGCCACCGCGCTCCGACGGACTCGGCGGCGGGTGACGGTGGTGCGTATCGCGGCGTCGGCCGCCCTAACCTGCTTCACGGTTTCTCCCCTCCCGGTGTACATCTTGTAGACGCCCGGTTCGCCGGACGGGTTGCACCGGGCCGGCGATCTTTCGCGCCGGGCTTCGGCGCGGCAAGTCAGGATAGCTGGGCCGAACGAGTGAACCCCGGGGAGGCCACCGGTGGACACCGGCGAAGATCATCCGTAGGCGGCGGTCACGGCGCCGGCGTTGACGAGGGCGCCGGGCCCGGGCTCGCGGAAGGGCTCACCGAGGAGCTCGCGGAGGACTGGAGGGCGCTCCCGGCCACCCACTGCGCCCAGGGCAGGTTCCAACCGTTCAGACCGTTGTCCGGCGGCACCACCTCCCCCGCCGCGGCCTTCACCTCGAACACGTCTCCCGGGATCGTGTGCTCGAACAGCCAGCCCGCCGGGGTCTCGGCACTCGCCCCGCCCTTGACGTCGGAAAGCCCGATGCAGCCGTGGCTGGTGTTGTCGCTGCCGAACACCGACGGGTTCGCCCAGTAGTTGCCGTGCACGAAGGTGCCCGAGCCGGTCAGCCGCATCGCGTGCGGCACGTCCTTGATGTCGTACTCGTCGCCCATCCCGACCGTCTGCGAGTTCATCCGGGTCACCCGGTACTTCTCGGAGACCACGAGCACGCCCCGGTACGTCGCGTGCTTGGCGTCCCCGCCCGACACCTTGAGCGTGCGCACCGGCCTGCCGCCCTGGCCGGCCCGGACGGTCAGCGTGTGGGCGTCCAGGTCGACGGTGGACACCTGGGCGCGGCCGACGGTGAACCGGACCTCCTTGTTCTGGGTGCCGAACTCGCCCGGTGCGCCCTGCACGTCCTTGAGCCGCAGCGCGACCGTGACCCTGGTGCCCGGCGCCCAGTACGCGCGGGGCCGGAAGTCCAGCCGCCGGCCACCGAACCAGTGCGCGGCCACCTCCACCGGGGGGTCGGTGGTCACCGCGACGGCGCGCTCCACCGCGGCCCGGTCGGTGACCGGGCGGCTGAACCGCAGCGAGACCGGCATGCCGACGCCGACCGTGGAACCGTCCTCGGGGGTGAAGAAGGCGACGAAGGTGTGGGCGCGGGCCGTCGTGGAGAAGTCGGTGTGCTGGACCGCGCGCTGGCCCTGGTCGTCCTCGGCGACGGCGTCCAGGGTGAAAGCGGTGGCCAGCGGCAGCGGACCGTTCGGGGTCCAGCCGGTGCCGTCCGCGGCGAGCGTGCCGGGGACCTCGGTGCCCCGGGTGTCGGCGAGCCTGACGGAGACCAGCCGGCCCTGGGTGACCGACACCCGGACCGGGCCCTCGGCCGGCAGGTTCTGGGTGTCGTCGGCGGGCAGCGCGGTGATCGACGCCCGCGAGGCCTGCGGAGGACCGGCCGGACCGGCCGCCACGGCGTCCCCGCTGGGCTGCGCGCCGCCACCGCCGGAGCACCCGGCCAGCACCGCCAGGCAGCAGCCCAGCGCCGCCAGCCGCCGTACCCACATCCGGGGCCTCCCGCCCTCGCCGTCCGCTATCCCCCACAACGAGACCGCTCTCACCAGGACACGCCGGAGGCACCGCGCGGCCACTCCGGGCGGACCGGCCCGCGGACCCCCTCCTCCGGAGCGGAAAGCCGGACCGGCCGGCCCCCGGGGTGCGCGCCGGGGCGCCATCTGCCGGTAAGACGGCGTTCAGCCGCTTCCGTCCGGTGCGAACAGGGAATGAGAGACCGCACGGGGTCCGGGACACCCCGCCAGGGAGGGCACCGCCATGGCGTCAGGGCAGGAGCCGGCCACCGCCGTACGCACGCAGCCCGGCGGCGCGGTGCCGTGGCCGGGCAGCCGGCAGCCGCTGGGCGCCCGCTTCCACCCCGGGCCGGACGGCCGCCCCGGCACCAACTTCGCGCTCTGGGCCGCCGGCGCCGAGGCCGTCGACCTCTGCCTCTTCGACGAGGACGGCCGCGAGACCCGGCTGCGCCTCACCGAGCAGGACGCCCGGACCTGGCACGGCTTCGTCCCCGGTGTCCTCCCCGGCACCCGCTACGGCTACCGCGTGCACGGCCGCTGGGACCCGTGGACCGGCGCCCGCTGGAACCCGGCCAAGCTGCTGCTCGACCCCTACGCCCGGGCCGTCGACGGCGGCTACACCTCCCACGGTGCGGCCTGCGCCGCCGTCCGCGGCTGGCCCGAGGCGGAGGTCGCCGACACCGTCCGGGACAACCGCGACTCGGCCCCATACGTGCCCAGATCCGTCGTCGTCCGGGACGACGACGACTGGTCCGACGACCACCGCCCCAAGACTCCCTGGGCCGAGACCGTCCTCTACGAGCTGCACGTGCGCGGCTTCACCCTGCGCCACCCCGGCGTCCCGCCCGCCCTGCGCGGCACCTACGCCGGCCTGGCCCACCCCGCCGCCCTCGCCCACCTCACCGGTCTCGGCGTCACCGCGGTCGAACTGCTCCCGGTCCACCACCACGTCAGCGAGGACCACCTCCAGGCCCGCGGCCTCGTCAACTACTGGGGCTACAACACCGTCGGCTACTTCGCCCCGCACGCCGGCTACTCCGCCTCCGGCTCGCGCGGCGGCCAGGTCGGCGAGTTCAAGCGGATGGTCCGCGCGCTGCACGCCGCCGGCATCGAGGTGATCCTCGACGTCGTCTACAACCACACCGCCGAGGGCGCCGAGCTCGGCCCCTCGCTGTCCCTGCGCGGCATCGACAACGCCGGCCACTACCGCCTGCCGCCCAACCGCCCGCGCGGCTACGCCGACTACACCGGCTGCGGCAACACCCTGGACACCCGCCGCCCCCAGGTGATCCGGCTGATCACGGACTCGCTGCGGTACTGGGTGCACGAGATGGGCGTGGACGGCTTCCGCTTCGACCTCGCCGCCGCCCTCGCCCGCGGCGACGACGAGGTCACCATGGACCACCCGCTGCTCTCCGCCATCGCCCAGGACCCGCTGCTCAGCCGGGTGAAGCTGATCGCCGAGCCCTGGGACGTCGGCCCCGGCGGCTACCGGGTGGGCGGTTTCCCCCCGCCCTGGGCCGAGTGGAACGACCGCTACCGCGACACCGTGCGCGACTTCTGGCGCGGCGCCCGCCCCGACGTCCGGGAGCTCGGCTACCGCCTCTCCGGTTCCTCCGACCTCTACCAGCACGCCGGGCGGCTCCCGTACGCCTCCGTCAACTACGTGACCGCGCACGACGGCTTCACCCTGCGCGACCTGGTCTCCTACGACCGCAAGCACAACGAGGCCAACGGCGAGGCCAACCGGGACGGCACCGACGACAACCGCTCCTGGAACCACGGCGCCGAGGGCGACAGCGCCGACCCCGATGTCACCGCCCTGCGCCACCGCCAGCTGCGCAACCTCATCGCCACCCTGCTGCTCTCCGCCGGCGTCCCGATGCTCACCGCCGGGGACGAGTTCGGCCGCACCCAGGGCGGCAACAACAACGCCTACTGCCAGGACAACGAGGTCAGTTGGCTGGACTGGTCGCTGCTCGACGACCCGGCCTGGCGCGCCCTGCGCGCCTTCACCGCCGCTCTGGTCCGGCTCCGCCGCCGCCACCCCGTGCTCCGGCAGCGGGCGTTCTTCTCCGGCCGGGCCACCACCGCGGGCGGACGGCCCGATCTGATCTGGTTCACCCCGCTTGGCCGGGACATGACCGAGACCGACTGGTTTGCGCCGTCCGCGACGCTCGGCATGCTCCTGTCGGGAACCGCGATCTCCGAACGCGACGCGTGCGGCCGTCCGCTGCTCGACGACAGCTTCCTTCTGCTCCTCAACGCCGGTGCGCGCCCGCTTCCGTTCGTCCTGCCGGGTGCCCCCTGGACGGCCGACGGCACCCGCTACGAGACCGTCGTCGACACCGCCGCGGAGGTCTACACCAGCCCCACCGGTCTACACCTTCCGAAGGACACGGTGCTGCTCACCGGCCGCTCCCTGCACCTTTTCCGGGTGACGCCCTGATCCGGCCGTGCACTTGGCCGGTAATCGACGGTGCGTTCGATACCTGACTGAGCGATAGAGGGTATCCGGCCTATTCTCGCCACGATGGCCAAGAACCCAGTCCTTGACACAGCCACCGATTCCGTCGCAGTGCCCGGCACCGCGCCTCCCGCGCCGGGCCGTTCGACCGTGCGATCGCTCCTTCGGCTGTGGCCCTACGTCCGTCCCGTCCGCACGCGCCTGGTCGTCTCGGTGGCCGCCGCGCTGCTCGCCTCCCTCAGCACTCTCGTCATACCGGTCGTACTCGGATGGATCGTCGACGGTCCGATCGCCGAGCACGACCTCGAAGCCCTCTGGCCCTACGCGGCCCTCCTGCTCCTGCTCGGCCTCTCCGAGGCCGTCTTCTTCCACGCCCGTCGGGTCGTCCTGGCCCGGCCGCTGGCCGGCGTCGAATCGACGATGCGCGGCGAGCTCTTCGGCAAGCTGCAACGCCTGCCGGTCTCCTTCCACGACCGTTGGGGCTCCGGCCAGTTACTCTCCCGCGCGATGTCCGACCTGTACGTCGTGCGGACTTACCTGGCGTTCCCCCTGATCTTCCTCGTCGTCAACTCGCTGACCTTCCTGGCCGGCATCGCGCTGATGTTCACCCAGGACTGGCGGCTCGCCCTCATCACCCTCGCTCCGACCCTCCCGCTGTTCCTGCTCACCCGCCGGTTCGAGTCCCGCTACTCCCGTGCCACCCGCATGACGCAGGACCGGAACGGCGACCTCGCCACCCTCGTCGAGGAGTCCGTCCTCGGCATCCGGATCCTCAAGGCCTTCGGCCGCCACCGCTCGATGTCGGAGCGGTTCCACGAGCAGTCCACCGTGCTCCGCCGGACCGAGCTGGAGAAGGCGGGCATGCTCGCCAACCTCTGGTCGATCGTCATCGGTCTGCCCGAGCTCGCCCTCGGCTGCTCCCTCGCGGTCGGCGCCTACCTGGTCGCGCACGACGAGATGAGCGCCGGCGCCCTCGTCGCCTTCCTCTCCACCGCGCTGACCATCCGCTGGCCGATCGAGTCGCTCGGCTGGCTGATCGCCTACTCCAACGAGGCCGCCACCGCGGCCGACCGCTTCTTCGAGGTGCTGGACGCGCCCGACGCCGAACCGGCCGAAACCGTGCGCACGACCACGCCCTCGACCACACCCTCCGCCACACCCTCGACCACGACCACTGCCGTGAAGACCGTCACCACCCCCGACGGCATCCGGCTCACCGGCGTCCGCTTCCGCTACCCCGACGCCCCCGCGGACACCCCCGACCTGCTCCGCGGAATCGACCTGCACATCCGCAGCGGCGAGACGATGGCCCTGGTCGGCGCCACCGGCAGCGGCAAGACCACGCTGACCGCCCTCCTCCCCCGCCTCTACGAGGCCACCGCCGGCACCATCACCCTGGACGGCCAGGACATCCGCGAGCTGGACCGCTCGCGGCTGCGCGAACTGGTCGCGGTCGCCTTCGAGGACCCCACCCTCTTCTCCGCCACCATCCGCGAGAACGTGCTGATGGGCGCACCCGGCGCGGGCGAGGACCGGCTGCGCGCCGCCCTCGCCACCGCCCAGGCCGGGTTCGTCGACCAACTGCCCGAGGGCGTCGACACCGAGGTCGGCGAGCAGGGCCTGGGCCTGTCCGGCGGCCAGCGCCAGCGGCTCGCGCTGGCCCGCGCGGTGGTCGGCGACCCGTCCTTCCTGATGCTCGACGACCCGCTCTCCGCGCTGGACGTGCACACCGAGGCGCTGGTCGAGCGCGCCCTGCGAGAGGTCCTCGCCTCCACCACCGCGCTGGTCGTCGCCCACCGTCCGAGCACCGTGATGCTCGCCGACCGGGTCGCCGTCCTCGCCGACGGCCGGATCGAGGCGGTCGGCACCCATCAGGAACTGCTGCAGAGCTCGGCGCGTTACCGCGCACTCATGTCGGGCGAGGCCACCCTCGCCCCCGAGAGGAGCACCGCCCGATGACCACCACCTGCGAGCCCGTCGACACCCGGACGAAGGACGTCCACCCGCACGCCGACCTGCCCGAGGACGAGCTGCCCCCGCCGGACGACGAGGAGGACATCCCCGTCCCGCCCGGCGCACCCAGCACCCTGCTGCGCTCGCTGCTCGGCCCGCACCGGCGCCGGATCGCCACCGCGATGACGGTGATCCTGCTCCAGCAGGCCGCCCTGCAGGCCGGACCGCTGATGGTCGCCCTCGCGCTGGACCGCGGCATCCCGGCGCTGCGCGACGACAACGCCGGCCCGCTGATCGCGGTGGTCGCCGCCTACCTGGGCTGCGCGCTGCTCGGCACGCTGCTCCAGTGGTCCTTCATCAAGATCAGCGCCCGGGTCAACCAGGACGTCCTGCTGGACCTGCGCGGCCGGATCTTCCGGCACGCCCAGCGGCTCAGCCTGGACTTCCACGAGCGGTACACCTCGGGCCGGATCATCTCGCGCGCCACCAGCGACGTGGAGGCGCTGCGCGAACTGCTGTCCGAAGGACTCCAGGAGCTGTTGACGGTCACCCTGTCGGTCTGCTCCATCTCGGTGATCCTGCTGGTGCTGGACTGGAAGCTCGGCCTGGCCGCGCTGGTCGCCTTCCTGCCGCTGTGGCTGATCACCCAGTCGTTCCGGCACCGCTCGCAGCCGGTCTACCGGCGCTCGCGCACCGCGGCGGCCTCGCTGATCGTCCGCTTCACCGAGACCATGAACGGCATCCGCCCGGTGAAGGCGTTCCGCCGCGAGCGGGCCAACGACATCGCGTTCGGCGCGGTGAACCGGCAGTCGGCCGCCGCCACCGCGGACGGCCTGCTGGAGGTCGCCCGCTACGGGGGCCTGTCCCGGACCACGGCCAACCTCTGGACCACCGCCGTGGTGGTGCTCGGCGCCTACCTGGTCACCGACGGCTCGGTCGAGCTGGGCGTGCTGACCGCCTTCGTGCTCTACCTGCACCGGCTGTTCGAGCCGATCGACCAGCTGGCGATGTTCCTGAACAGCTACCAGTCGGCCGCCGCGGCGCTGGAGAAGATCGCCGGTCTGCTCGCCCACGAGCCCACCGTGGCCGAGCCCGCTGAGCCCAGGGAGCTGCCGGCCTCGACCGTCAAGGGCCGGGAGGTGCACTTCGAGAAGACCCGGTTCGCCTACCGGGCCGGCAAGGAGGTGCTGCCGACGTTCGACCTGCTGCTCCCGGCCGGGCAGACCGTCGCCGTGGTCGGCGCGACCGGGGCCGGGAAGTCGACGGTGGCCAAGCTGCTCGCCCGGTTCTACGACCCGACCGAGGGCCGGATCACCCTGGACGGGGTGGACCTGCGTGACCTGACCGGCCCGGAGCTGCGGCGCGGGGTGGTGATGGTGACCCAGGAGTCCTTCCTGTTCTCCGGCACGGTCGCCGAGAACATCGCCATCGGCCGGCCGGGCGCCGAGCGCGCCGAGATCGAGGCGGCCGCCCGGGCGATCGGCGCGCACGACTTCATCGCCGAGCTGCCGGACGGCTACGACACCGACGTGCGCAAGCGCGGTGGGCGGATCTCGGCCGGCCAGCGGCAGCTGGTCGCCTTCGCCCGCGCGCTGCTCGCCGACCCCGCGGTGCTGATCCTGGACGAGGCCACCAGTTCGCTGGACGTGCCCGGCGAGCGGGCGGTGCAGCAGGCCATGCGCACCGTGCTGGCCGGCCGGACGGCCGTGATCATCGCCCACCGCCTCTCCACCGTGGAGATCGCGGACCGGGTGCTGGTGATGGACCAGGGCCGGATCGTCGAGGACGGCTCCCCGCGCGAGCTGATCAACGGCGCCGGACGCTTCGCCCAGCTGCACCAGGCCTGGCGCAGCAGTCTGGTCTGACGCCGACACAACCGATCGTAATAACCCCTGGGCCCTTTCATCCATTACCGAAAGGGCCTAGGGTCGTTCCCAGGACTCATCGATGCCGGCTCACGAAGGGGAGCGACCATGGTCGACCGTCACCACTGGGAGCAGTGGCAGCGCAGCTGGGACCGCCAGCAGGAGTGGTACCTGCCCGACCGCGAGGAGCGGTTCCGGGTGATGCTCGACGTCGTCGAGGCGGTGACCGGGCCCGCCCCGCGCGTGCTCGACCTCGCCTGCGGCACCGGCAGCATCACCGAGCGCCTGTTCGCCCGGCTGCCCGGCGCCACCAGCGTCGGTGTGGACCAGGACCCGGCGCTGATGACCATCGCCCGCGGCGTCCTCGGCGAGGACGAGCGGTTCACCCTGGTCACCGCCGACCTCAAGGACCCGCGGTGGGCCGACGCCCTCCCGCCCGGCCCGTTCGACGCGGTGGTGACCGCCACCGCGCTGCACTGGCTGCCCGGGACCGCGCTGGTCCGGCTCTTCGGCGACCTGGCCGGCCTGGTCCGCCCCGGCGGGGTGTTCCTCAACGCCGACCACATGCCCGACCCGGCGGTCCCGCTGCTCAACACCGCCGAGCGGGCCCTGCGGCACGGGCGGCAGGAGCGCGAGAAGGACGCGGGCGTCCTGGACTGGGAGGGCTGGTGGCTCGCCGCCGCGGCCGACCCGCTGCTCGCCGAGCAGGTGGCCGCCCGCCACCGGCTGTACGGCTCGCACGCCGACGGCGAGTCGCACCCGGCCGGCTGGCACCTCGAACGGCTGCGGGAGGCCGGCTTCGCCGAGGCCGGGGTGGCCTGGCGCTCGGTCACCGACGCCCTGGTCGCCGCCGTCCGCTGAGCTGTCACCCGGCGGCTCGGCGCGGACTCGGGGGGCACCGGTCGTACCGGTGCCCCCCGCTCGCGTTCAGCGCAGCAGTCCGGCGTCCATCCCCGCCGTCTCCGGCGGCAGCGCCACCAGGCCGGGCTCGGCGGGCGAGGCCAGCCGGGGATGGGCGGGCAGCACCCGCACGGTGTAGCCGAACGGCCCGGTGCGGCCGAGCTCCAGGGAGCCCTCGTACCTGGTCCGCCCGTCGAGGTCGGGCCCGCCGACCGGCTTGAGGGCGAGCAGCGCGGCGTCGGAGATCCGGTCCGACTCGTCGACCCGGCCGGAGACCACCTGCACCTCGACGTCGGCCGGCTCCAGCGGGCCGAGCGCCACCTGCACCCGCAGGGCCAGCGCGCTGCCCAGCTCCTGCGCCTCGTCCGGACAGTCCGCCTCGACGTGCTCCACCCGGACGGCCGGCCAGGCCTCGCGCACCTTCGCCTTCCAGTCGGCCAGCTCGTGGGCGGCCCGGAACGCGCCGGTCCCGGCCAGCTCGCGCTGGGCCCGGGCGGCCGGGGCGTAGAGCCGTTCGACGTACTCGCGGACCATCCGGCCGGCCAGCACCTTGGGCCCGAGGGTGACCAGGGTGTGCCGGACCATCGCGATCCACCGGTGCGGCAGGCCGTCCGAGCCCCGGTCGTAGAACCGGGCGGCCACCTGCTCCTCGATCAGGTCGTAGAGCGCGGCGGCCTCGATGTCGTCGCGCCGCTCGGCCTCCCGGCTGTCCGGGTCGAGCACGCCCTCGCCGGTGTCGGCGGTGGGGATCGCCCAGCCGTTCTGGCCGTCGAACCACTCGTCCCACCAGCCGTCCAGCACCGACAGGTTCAGGCAGCCGTTGAGGGCCGCCTTCATCCCGGAGGTGCCGCAGGCCTCCAGTGGGCGCAGCGGGTTGTTCAGCCAGACGTCGCAGCCCGGGTAGAGGCGCTGGGCCATCGCCATGTCGTAGTCCGGCAGGAAGACGATCCGGTGCCGGACGGCCGGGTCGTCGGCGAAGGCGACCATCTGCTGGATCAGCCGCTTGCCGCCGTCGTCGGCCGGGTGGGCCTTGCCGGCGACCACGATCTGCACCGGCCGGGTGGGGTGCAGCAGTAGGGCGCGCAGCCGCTGCGGGTCGCGGAGCATCAGGGTGAGCCGCTTGTAGGAGGGCACCCGGCGGGCGAAGCCGATGGTGAGCACGTCCGGGTCGAGCACCGAGGAGACCCAGCCGAGTTCGGCCTCGCCGGCCCCGCGCTGGCGCCAGGAGGCGCGCAGCCGTCGGCGGACCTCGTCGACCAGCTGGGCGCGCAGGGTGCGGCGCAGCTCCCAGACCTCGGTGTTGCCGATCCTCTCCAGGCCCGTCCAGCGCTGGGTCTCGCCGGTGGTCATGGCCTCCTCGGCGCGCTCGGCGCCGATCTCGGCGGCGCCGAGCCGGACGACCGCCGGGTCGATCCAGGTGGCGGCGTGCACGCCGTTGGTGACGGAGGTGATCGGGACCTCGGCGGCGTCGAAGCCCGGCCAGAGGCCGTTGAACATCGAGCGGCTGACCTCGCCGTGCAGGGTGGAGACGCCGTTGGCGCGCTGGGCGAGCCGCAGGCCCATGGCCGCCATGTTGAACAGCTTGGGGTCACCGCCGCGCCAGGTCTCGGCGCCGAGCGCGAGCACCTGCTCGACCGGGACGCCGGGCAGCGCGGTGTCGCCGCCGAAGTGCCGGGCGACCAGCTCGCGGTCGAACCGGTCGATGCCGGCCGGGACGGGCGTGTGGGTGGTGAACAGGGTGCCGGCCCGGACCGCCTCCAGGGCGGCGGCGAAGTCGAGGCCGGTGTCCGCGACCAGTTCGCGGATCCGTTCGACGCCCAGGAAGCCGGCGTGGCCCTCGTTGGTGTGGAAGACCTCGGGAGCGGGGTGGCCGGTGAGCCGCTGGTAGGCGCGCACCGCCCGGACGCCGCCGATGCCGAGCAGCATCTCCTGCAGCAGCCGGTGCTCGCTGCCGCCGCCGTAGAGGCGGTCGGTGACGTCGCGCTCGGCCGGCGAGTTGGCCTCGATGCCGGAGTCGAGCAGCAGCAGCGGGACCCGCCCGACCTGGGCCTTCCAGATGTGCGCGGCGAGGGTGCGGCCGCCGGGCAGGGCGAGGTCGACCCGGCTGGGGGTGCCGTCGCCCTCGCGGAGCAGGGTGACGGCCAGCTCGTCCGGGTCCAGCAGGGGGTAGCGCTCCTGCTGCCAGCCGTCCCGGTCGAGGGACTGCCGGAAGTAGCCGTGCCGGTAGAAGAGCCCGACGCCGATGACCGGGACGCCGAGGTCGCTGGCGGCCTTGAGGTGGTCACCGGCCAGGATGCCGAGGCCCCCGGAGTACTGGGGCAGTGCGGCGGCGATCCCGTACTCGGGCGAGAAGTAGGCGATGGCGGCGGGCAGCGGGGCGGTGCCCTGTTGCCCGGCGCTCTGGTACCAGCGCGGGCCGGCCAGGTACTCCCGCAGGTCGTCGGCGAGGTCGCCGAGCCTGCGCAGGAAGCGGCGGTCGGCGGCGAGCGCGGCGAGCCGGGCGGCGGGGACCTCCCCGAGCAGCCGTACCGGGTCCTCGCCCGTCGCGGCCCAGACGTCCGGGTCCACGGACCGGAAGAGGTCCCGGGTCTCGGGGTGCCAGGACCAGCGCAGGTTGAGGGCCAGCTCGTGCAACGGCTGGAGTTGTTCGGGCAGGACGGTGCGGACGGTGAATCTGCGGATTGCCTTCACGGCGTGAAGCGTAGCCTCGGCGGGTGGCATGATGGTGCGTCAGTTGGGCTATTCGGCATCCGTTCGGCCTATTGATGAGATCGCATTCGGCGCATTGGTCTGCACGGGGGGCGCGCGAGGCGCACTTTCCACGGCGCCGCGCCACCAATACGTGAACACCGTGGAACAGATCCATTTCCACCGGCGGACCCGCGCCCGATCGTCGTTGGAACTCCTGGCGTACCGCTGCGGAATCGGGGCCACCGGTGCGAGGATGAAGCACGGTCGTTGATGCTGCGGGGTGTGCGGAGACGGGTGGCGTTCCCCCGCGAAGCAGCACGTCCGAATCCTTTTCGCGTTGACCGTTCCTCATCCTGATTGGTCCATTCGGCACCCATCGCGGACCGCCGCGTGTCCTCGGTCCCGCCCTGATCGTTCACGGGTGGGCTGGGGCACCCGGAGGCGCGCCCCGAGAGGCGTGCGCCGGAACGCGCGCGGGCTCTCGGGCTCTCCGCCACGGGCCGAGCGGGAGCGGGGCAGGTTGCCCGGAACGGCGGCGCGGGCAGGCTTCCGGTCGCACGTCCTCCCCACCCAGCAGTCCTCCCGGTACTCCCCTGGCCGCGCCGGCCCGCGGGAGCTGCCGCCGATCTCGGGCAGGAGTTTGGCATGCACGGCGATACGCGGGACCAGTCCACACCGGTGGCCGACACCCTCGACGCAGCGGTCGCGGAATCCGCCGGACGGATGGATTCTGACACTCGGACAGACGCGGCGATGCCGGGGCCCCGGGGTGCCGGGGCTATCCGTACGGAGCGACCCGACGAACCGGCCCGGCAACCCGGGGCCGACGAGAGCCGGGCCGCACCAGGGCCCGGCCGTGCCGAGGCCCCGCGCAAGCGCACCACCACCCGTCGCAGCGCGAGCACCGCCGACCCCTCCGCCCCCCGGGCCGAGGGCGCCGAACCGGCCCGGACCGCCGCCGCGCGTCCCGCCGCCGGACGCGCCCGCGCGAAGCCCGCCGCCGCCCGCAAGCCAGCCGCCCGCAAGACGACAGAGAGCGACACCGTGATCGGCCGCATCCCCGTCCTGGACGTCAGCCCCCTCGTAGACGCCGGCCGCCGCCCGGCCAAGGCCGTGGCGGGCGAGACCTTCCTGGTCTGCGCGACCGTGTTCCGCGAGGGCCACGACGCGGTCAACGCCAACGTCGTGCTGCGCGACCCGCGCGGGCGCAGCGGCCCGTGGACGCCGATGCGCGAGCTGGCCGAGGGCACCGACCGCTGGGGCGCGTACGTCACCCCGACCGCCCCCGGCCGCTGGTCGTACCTGGTGGAGGCGTGGTCCGACCCGGTGGCCAGCTGGCGCAGGACCGCCTCGGTCAAGCTGCCGGCCGGGATCGACACCGCGCTCGTCCTGGAGGAGGGCGCCCAGCTGCTGGAGCGCGCCGCGGCCGGGGTGCCGAAGAAGGAGGGCCGGGCGGTGGTGCTGGCCGCCGCCGAGGCACTGCGCGACCCGGGCCTGCCGCCGCTGTCCCGGCTGGCCGCCGCGCTCGCCCCGGAGGTGCAGGAGCTGCTCGGCCGCTTCCCGCTGCGCGAACTGGTGAGCGCCTCCCGGCCGGCACCGCTCCAGGTGGACCGGGAGCGGGCGCTGTTCGGCTCCTGGTACGAGTTCTTCCCCCGTTCGGAGGGCGCGGTGGTGGACCCGTCCGGGGTGGAGCCGCCCCGCTCGGGCACCCTGCGGACGGCGGCCGAGCGGCTGCCGGCGGTCGCCGCGATGGGCTTCGACGTGATCTACCTGCCGCCGGTCCACCCGATCGGGCGAGCCTTCCGCAAGGGGCCGGACAACACCCTGACGGCCGGTCCGCACGACGTCGGCTCGCCCTGGGCGATCGGCTCGCCGGAGGGGGGCCACGACGCCGTCCACCCGGACCTCGGCACCATCGAGGACTTCGACCACTTCGTCGCGGAGGCCACCGCGCTGCACCTGGAGGTGGCACTGGACTTCGCGCTCCAGTGCTCGCCCGACCACCCGTGGGTGAACAAGCACCCGGAATGGTTCAGCCACCGCACGGACGGCACCATCGCCTACGCCGAAAATCCGCCGAAAAAATACCAGGATATTTATCCGATCAACTTCGACCAGGACATGGACGGAATCGTCAAGGAGACCGTCCGGATCCTCCGGTTCTGGATGGCGCACGGCGTCCGGATCTTCCGGGTCGACAACCCGCACACCAAACCGGTGGTCTTCTGGGAGCGGGTGCTCGCCGACATCGCCCGCACCGACCCGGACGTCCTCTTCCTCGCCGAGGCCTTCACCCGCCCCGCGATGATGCACACCCTGGGGAAGATCGGATTCCACCAGTCGTACACGTACTTCACCTGGCGCAACAGCAAGGCGGAACTCACCGAGTACCTCACCGAGCTGACCGGCGAGGCGGCCGCCCACATGCGGCCCAACCTCTTCGCCAACACCCCGGACATCCTGCACGCCTTCCTCCAGCACGGCGGACCGGCCGCCTTCGCGATCCGCGCCGTGCTGGCCGCCACCCTCTCCCCCAGCTACGGCGTGTACGCCGGCTTCGAGCTCTACGAGAACGAGCCGGCCCACCCCGGATCCGAGGAGTACTTGCACTCGGAGAAGTACGAACTGCGCCCCCGGGACTGGAGCCGCACCGACACCCTCGCCCCGCTGCTCACCGTCCTGAACCGGCTGCGCCGCCGTCACCCGGCCCTCCAGCAGCTGCGTTCGCTGCGCTTCCACCCCACTGACAACGACCAGGTGCTCGCCTACTCCAAGACCGCCCTGACACCCGACGGCCTCACCGACCACCTCATCACCGTGGTCAACCTGGATCCCCACCACGCCCAGGCGGCCACCGTCACCCTGGACGGGGACGGGCCCTTCGCGGTCCACGACGAGCTCACCGGTGCCGCCTACACGTGGGGCCGGCACAACTACGTCCGGCTCGACCCCTCAGCCGAGCCGGCCCACCTCCTCACGGTTCGGAGGAACCCAGCGTGACAGTGAACGAGCCCGTCCCCGACACCTTCCCCGAGACCTCGAAGAAGAACCTGGACCCGGAGTGGTTCAAGCGTGCGGTCTTCTACGAGGTGCTGGTGCGGTCCTTCCAGGACAGCAACGGCGACGGGGTCGGGGACCTCAAGGGGCTCACGTCCAAGCTCGACTACCTGCAGTGGCTCGGCGTCGACTGCCTCTGGCTGCCGCCGTTCTTCGCCTCGCCGCTGCGGGACGGCGGGTACGACGTGTCCGACTACAAGTCGGTGCTGCCGGAGTTCGGCGACCTCGCCGACTTCATGGAGTTCGTGGACGCGGCGCACGCCCGCGGCATGCGTGTGGTCATCGACTTCGTCATGAACCACACCAGCGACCAGCACCCGTGGTTCCAGGCCTCCCGGGAGGACCCGGACGGCCCGTACGGCGACTTCTACATGTGGGCCGACGACGACAAGCAGTACCCCGACGCCCGGATCATCTTCGTCGACACCGAGACCTCCAACTGGACGTACGACCCGGTGCGCAAGCAGTACTTCTGGCACCGGTTCTTCTCCCACCAGCCGGACCTCAACTACGACAACCCGCGGGTCCAGGACGAGATGATCGCCGGCCTGCGGTTCTGGCTGGACCTCGGCATCGACGGGTTCCGGCTGGACGCGGTGCCGTACCTGTTCGCCCGGGAGGGCACCAACTGCGAGAACCTGCCGGAGACGCACGAGTTCCTCCAGCGGGTCCGCAAGGAGATCGACGCCAACTACCCGGACACCGTGCTGCTCGCCGAGGCCAACCAGTGGCCGGAGGACGTCGTCGACTACTTCGGCGACTTCGCCTCCGGAGGCGACGAGTGCCACATGGCGTTCCACTTCCCGGTGATGCCGCGGATCTTCATGGCGGTCCGCCGGGAGTCCCGCTACCCCGTCTCGGAGATCCTCGCCAAGACGCCCAACATCCCGCACGGCTGCCAGTGGGGGATCTTCCTGCGCAACCACGACGAGCTGACCCTGGAGATGGTCACCGACGAGGAGCGCGACTACATGTACGCCGAGTACGCCAAGGACCCGCGGATGCGCGCCAACGTGGGCATCCGCCGGCGGCTCGCCCCGCTGCTGGAGAACGACCGCAACCAGATCGAGCTCTTCACCGCCCTGCTGCTCTCGCTGCCGGGCTCCCCGGTGCTCTACTACGGCGACGAGATCGGCATGGGGGACAACATCTGGCTGGGCGACCGGGACGGCGTCCGGACCCCGATGCAGTGGACCCCGGACCGCAACGCGGGTTTCTCCCACGCCGACCCGGGCAGGCTCAGTCTGCCGCCCATCATGGATCCGGTGTACGGCTATCAGGTGACCAACGTCGAGGCGCAGCAGAGCAGTTCGAGTTCGCTGCTGCACTGGACGCGTCGCATGATCGAGATCCGCAAGCTCAACCCGGCGTTCGGCCTCGGCAGCTACACCGAACTGCCCTCCAGCAACCCCGCGGTGCTGGCCTTCGTGCGCGAGCACGAGGGGGACCTGGTCATGTGCGTGAACAACTTCTCCCGGTTCGCGCAGCCGACCGAACTGGACCTGAGGCGGTACGGCGGACGGTACCCGGTCGAGCTGATCGGCGGGGTGGGCTTCCCCTCGATCGGCGAGTGGCCGTACCTGCTCACCCTCGCCGGCCACGGCTTCTACTGGTTCCAGCTCCGCCGGCCCCCCCGGCTGAGCGGAACCGGGCGATCGAAGTAACGATCCGGCACCGCCGCAGGCCCCACCGAAGCCTCCGGGGGCGCGAGTTCGCACCCCGCGCCCCCGGTCGTCTCTGCACCACCGCGTACGGAGAACAGCCCAACGGCCACCCACACGAAGGCGTGACACCCGGGCCCACCGCTCGCGTGCCGCCGCCGCCGCGCCGCCGCAATCCGGAAGACTGACGGACCCGGCCAGACCCGTCGGGCGATCCGCCCAGCTCCTCCGGGGAAAGGGAGTCATGTCCGAAACCTCCCGTTCGCAAGCCCCCCTGCACCGTGACGCCCCCGCCGGGCCCGCCACGGCGGCCTCCCCGCGGGGCACCGGGGTCCGGAGGACCGCCCTGGGGGTCAGCGAACTCGTCCAGGCGGCGCTGCCGCTGATCGCCGAGTGGCTCCCCACCCAGCGCTGGTACGCCGGGAAGGGCCGGCCGATCACCGGCCTGGTCCCCCTGGTCGGCACCCCCCTCCAGGTCGGCGACCCCGCCCTGCTGCACCTGCTCCTCCGGGTCGAACACGCCGCCACCGCCGGCGCGCCGCACGGCGACCTCTACCAACTGCTGCTCGGCATCCGCTCGCAGGGTCCGGCCGGCATCGAGCCCGCCGCGGTCCTCGGCCGGCTCACCCAGGGCCCGTACGACGGCGCGGCGCTCTACGACGCGGTGCACGACCCCGAGCTCACCGGGCGGCTGCTGGAGCACCTGGCCACCGGCGACCGGTTCGGCTCGCTGTCCTTCCGCCGCACCCCCGGCTCCGGACTCCCCACCAACCTGCCCGGCCGCGCCTCCACCGCCGAGCAGTCCAACAGCTCGGTCATCTACGGCACCTCGTACATCCTCAAGCTGTTCCGCCGCGTCCACCCCGGCACCAACCCCGACCTCGAACTGTCGCTCGCGCTCTCCCGGGCCGGCTCGACCCGCATCCCCCGGGTCGCCGCCTGGTTCGAGAGCCGTCTGGAGCGCGCCGAGCCGGCCACCCTCGGGCTGCTCCAGCGCTACCTCCCCGAGGCCGAGGACGGCTGGGAGCTCGCCCTCGACCAGGTCGGCCGGCTGAAGGGCGACCCGTCGCCGGGCAACTTCGCGATCGAGGCGCACCGGCTCGGCCGGGCCACCGCCGAGGTGCACCGGGTGCTCGCCCGCTCGATGCCGGTCGCCCGGCTGGACCGCACCCAGACCCGGCAGCTGGCCACCGCGATGGCCGACCGGCTGGACAGCGCGGTCGCCGCCGTCCCGGGGCTGATGCGCTACCGGGGCGCGCTGCGCTCTGCCTTCGGGCAGCTGGCCGACGCCCACCCGGACGGCCTGCCGGTCCAGCGGATCCACGGCGACCTGCACCTCGGCCAGGCGATGCGCACCCCGCACGGCTGGGTGCTGCTGGACTTCGAGGGCGAGCCGGCCAAGTCGGTCGCCGAACGGCGCGAGCCGCAGACCGCGCTGCGGGACGTCGCCGCGATGCTCCGCTCCTTCGACTACGCCGCCGCCCACCTGCTGGCCGGCGGGCCGCCCGACCCTGAGCTGGCGCACCTGGCCGCCGCCTGGGCGCAGCGCAACCGCACCGCCTTCTGCGCCGGCTACACCGCGGGCGGCGGCACCGACCCGGCCGCCTCGCCGGAGCTGATGCGCGCCCTGGAGATCGACAAGGCGGTGTACGAGGTGGTGTACGAGGCCCGGCACCGGCCGAGCTGGCTGCCGATCCCGCTGGCCGCGATCAACCGGCTGGCGCTCACCGTCTGACGTCCCTCGTTCCGCCGCCCCGCTCCAAGAGAGGTCCCCGCCGTGACGCCGCTCGACCCGCCAGGCCGCACCACCCGCTCCGTGCCGGCCACCTTCCTGGCCGGCCCGGACTCCCCGAAGCGTGAGCCCGCGACCGTCCGGCGGGCCGAGCCGGCCCCCGCCGAGCCACCGTCCGCCGAGCCCCTGCCCGCCGAGCCGCTGCCCGCCGCCGAGCCGGTGCCCGTCCCGGGACCGGCGCCCACCGGAGCGCTGCGGCTGCCCGAGGCGCCGCTGCCGCCCGGCGAGGTGGACCGGCTGGTCGGCGGCCAGCACCACGACCCGCACGCCCTGCTCGGCGCCCACCCCGTGCACGGCGGCACCGCGATCCGAGTGCTCCGCCCGTTCGCCGAGCGGGTCGTGGTGGAGACCGGCCAGGGCCCCGTCGAACTCACCCACCAGCAGGGCGGGCTGTTCACCGGCCTGCTCGCCGCCCCGCAGGCGCCCGACTACCGGCTGCTGGTGAGCTACCCCGGCGGTGAGCCGATCCGCCAGCACGACGGCTACCGCACCCCGCCCACCCTCGGTGACCTCGATCTGCACCTCATCTCCGAGGGCCGGCACGAGCAGCTCTGGCGGGCCCTGGGTTCGCACCCGCGCACCGTGGACGGCGTGCCCGGCACCGCGTTCGCGGTCTGGGCGCCGAACGCCGTCGGCGTCCGGCTGATCGGCGACTTCAACCACTGGGACGGCACCGGTCACCCGATGCGCTCGCTCGGTTCCTCCGGCGTCTGGGAGCTGTTCGTCCCCGGCCTCGGCGAAGGCACCCAGTACAAGTACGAGATCCACACCCGGCAGGGCTGGGTCCTGGACAAGGCCGACCCGCTCGCCCGCGCCGCACAGGTCCCGCCCGGCACCGCCTCGGTCGTCACCGCGTCCACCCACCGCTGGCAGGACGGCGAGTGGATGGCCCGCCGGGCGCGCACCGCGCACCACCGCGCCCCGATGTCGGTGTACGAGCTGCACCTGCCGTCCTGGCGCCCCGACCTCACCACCTACCACGCCATCGCCGCCGAACTCCCCCGGTACCTGAAGGAGCTGAACTTCACCCACGTGGAGTTCATGCCGGTCATGGAGCACCCGTTCGGCGGCTCCTGGGGCTACCAGGTCTCCGGCTACTACGCCCCCACCGCCCGGCTCGGCAGCCCCGACGACTTCCGCTTCCTGGTGGACACCCTGCACCGGCACGGCATCGGCGTCATCGTCGACTGGGTGCCCGCGCACTTCCCCAAGGACGACTTCGCGCTCGCCCGCTTCGACGGCGAGCCGCTGTACGAGCCGGCCGACCCGCAGCGCGCCGAGCACCCGGACTGGGGCACCCTGGAGTTCGACTACGGCCGGGTCGAGGTGCGCAACTTCCTGGTCGCCAACGCGGTGTACTGGTGCGAGGAGTTCCACGTCGACGGCCTGCGGGTGGACGCCGTCGCCTCCATGCTCTACCTCGACTACTCGCGGGACAGCGGCGCCTGGACCCCCAACCGGTTCGGCGGGCGGGAGAACCTCGACGCGGCCGCCTTCCTCCAGGAGATGAACGCCACCGTCTACCGGCGCTGCCCCGGCGTGATCACCGTCGCCGAGGAGTCCACCGCCTGGGACGGCGTCACCCGGCCCACCGACCAGGGCGGCCTCGGCTTCGGCCTCAAGTGGAACATGGGCTGGATGCACGACTCCCTGGTCTACATGAGCAAGGACCCGGTGCACCGCAGGTTCCACCACAACGAGATCACCTTCTCGATGGTGTACGCCTACTCGGAGAACTACATCCTGCCGATCTCGCACGACGAAGTGGTGCACGGCAAGCAGGCGCTGGTCGCCAAGATGCCCGGCGACTGGTGGCAGCAGCGCGCCAACCACCGCGCCTACCTCGGCTTCATGTGGGCCCACCCGGGCAAGCAACTGCTCTTCATGGGACAGGAGTTCGCCCAGGGCGCGGAGTGGCACCACGAGCAGGGCCCGCAGTGGTGGGTGCTCGACGACCAGTGGCCGTCCCACGAGGAGCACCGGGGCGTGCGCCGGCTGGTCGGCGACCTCAACCGGTGCTACCTCGACACCCCGGCGCTGTGGGAGCAGGACACCGCCCCGGCCGGCTTCCGCTGGCTCGACGGCGGCGCCGCCGAGGACAACCTGCTCTCCTTCGTCCGCTACGCCGCCGACGGAACCCCGCTGGTCGCCGTCTGCAACTTCTCCCCCGTCGTGCGGCACGCCCACCGGGTGGGCCTGCCGGAGCTGGCCGGGCGCGACCAGTTGTGGGAAGAGGTCCTCAACACCGACGCCACCGAGTACGGTGGCAGCGGAACCGCCAACTCCCTTCCGGTGAAGGCGGATGCGTCCGCGTGGAACGGGCAGCCGCGCAGCGCCGAGCTGGTCCTGCCGCCGCTCGCGACCATCTGGCTCCGCCCGGCGTGACGTTCTAGGCTCCCCGGCTGAGACGTCGACAGCGGGCGGGGGGCCTTCTGTGGGTTTGGTGCTGGGCTGGGGCTACGTTCTGCTGCCACTGGCCTGTTGGGCCGCACTGGCCCGCACCCGGGCGGTCGGGGTGGCGGTCGCCGCCGTCCTGGCCGCCCTCGCGGTGATCCCGGTCGGCCTGGAGCGGGGGTGGTTCCACAGCCGGGCGGTCGCCGAGTCCCAGTCCGGCTACCCGCTCGCCGCCGGGCTGGTGGTCCTGCTCGGCACGCTGGCCGAACGGCGGCTGTGCGGGCCCCGGCCCACCCGGGGGTCCGGACAGCCCGCCGCCGGGGCCACCATCGTGATCGCCGCCCACTCCCTGGTCGGCCTCGTCCTCGGTCTGCTCTACCAGCTCGCCGTCCACGAGCCCTTCTCCCCGGAGCGCTCCGAGCTGTCGCTGCCGCCCGGCCTCACCGTCCGGCACGACAGCGGCCCCGACCGCAGCTGCGGACTGCACGCCTGCCGCCGCGACCTCGCGATCGTGAGCACCGAGGGCCTGCCCGGCGCCGAGGCCGCCCGCCGGCTGCGCGTCCGGCTCGCCGCCGACGGCTGGACCGCGGGCCCGGGCGGCTGCCTGGTCCACCGGCACGGCTGGCTGCTGGACAAGCGGGTCACCCAGCTGTTCCTCATCGAGCGGCCGGACGGCGTGACCGTCCGGCTGGTCGGCCCCGACCGCACGCCGTAGCGGCGTCCGGTGACCTTCGGCCCCTTGCCACGAGCCGTCCCGTTCTGCTCGCGGACGGGCGTTCACGGTGCGAAGGTATGGTCGATATGACCACTTCCTGAGACGACGGGACGGAGAGAGCCACGTGGCGCGCAGCGTGTACGTGACCGGGATCGACCGCGGGGACGGCCGCCAGGCGGTGGAACTCGGCGTCATGGAGCTGCTCACCCGCCGGGTGGACCGGGTCGGGGTGTTCCGCCCCCTGGTGCACGCCCATGCACCGGGCGAGGCCGGCTCGGACCACGTGGTCGAGCTGCTGCGCGCCCGGTACCGGCTGGACCTGCCGGCCACCGAGCTCTACGGCCTCACCTACGAGGAGGCCGCCGCGCTGCAGGCCGCGCACGGCCAGGACGAGCTGGTCTCGGTCCTGGTCGACCGCTTCCACGCGCTGGAGCGGCGCTGCCAGGCGGTCCTGGTGCTGGGCACCGACTTCGCGGACACCAACATCCCCGACGAGCTGGCCTTCAACGCCCGGCTGGCCAACGAGTTCGGCGCCGCCGTGCTGCCGGTGATCGGCGGACACGGCGAGGACGCCGACACGGTGATCGCCGAGGTCCGCAACGCCCACCGCGCCTACACCGACCTCGGCTGCGAAACCCTGGCGGTGATCGCCAACCGGGTCGCCCCGGCCGCCGAGCAGCCGGTCCAGCGCAAGCTCACCGAGAAGCTGCCGATCCCCGCCTACGTCATCCCCGAGGAACCGGGGCTGGCCGCGCCGACCGTCGCCCAGCTGGTCGACGCCACCGGTGCCGAGGTGCTGCTCGGCGACGCGGCCGGCCTGGCCCGGGACGTCCGCGGCTTCGTCTTCGGCGGCGCCATGCTGCCGACCTTCCTGGACGCGCTGACCGAGGGCGCCCTGGTGGTGGCCCCCGGCGACCGCGCCGACCTGGTGATCGGCGCGCTGGCCGCGCACGCCGCCGGCGCCCCGCCGATCGCCGGCGTCCTGCTCACCCTCGGCCTGCGCCCCGGCCCGAACGTGATGGCGCTGGCCGCCCGGCTCGCCCCCGGCACGCCGGTCGCGGTCGTCCCGGAGGGCAGCTGGCTCACCGCCGCCGCGCTGACCCACCTGGAGGGCAAGCTCTCGACGGCCAGCCCCCGGAAGGCCGAGATCGCCCTCGGCCTGTTCGAACTGCACGTGGACACCGACGAGTTGACCAAGCTGATCGAGGTCGGCCGGTCCGAGCGGGTGACCCCGATGATGTTCGAGCACGAGCTGCTGGAGCAGGCCAGGGCGACCCGCCGGCACGTCGTGCTGCCGGAGGGCACCGAGGAGCGGGTGCTGCGCGCCGCCGAGATCCTGCTGCGCCGCAACATCTGCGACCTCACCCTGCTCGGCGACGCCGACGCCGTCCGCCGCAAGGCCGCCTCGCTGGGCATCGAGCTGCCGGCCGAGATCCCGGCCGCCGACCGCGCCCAGGTGCGGATCGTCGACCCGGCCACCAGCCCGCTGCGCCGCCAGTTCGCCGAGCTGTACGCGAAGCTGCGCGCGCACAAGGGCATGACCGTCGAGCTGGCCCTGGACGTGGTCACCGACGTCTCCTACTTCGGCACCCTGATGGTCCAGGAGGGCATCGCCGACGGCATGGTCTCCGGCGCGGTGCACTCCACCGCCGCCACCATCCGGCCCGCCTTCGAGGTGATCAAGACCTCTCCGGGCGCGTCCATCGTCTCCAGCGTCTTCTTCATGTGCCTGGCGGACAAGGTGCTGGTGTACGGCGACTGCGCGGTCAACCCCGACCCGGACGCCCAGCAGCTGGCCGACATCGCCATCCAGTCGGCCGCCACCGCCGCCAAGTTCGGCGTCGAGCCGCGGGTCGCGATGCTCTCCTACTCGACCGGCACCTCCGGCTCCGGCGCCGACGTCGACAAGGTCCGCAAGGCCACCGAGCTGGTGCGCGAGCTGCGCCCGGACATCCTGGTCGAGGGGCCGATCCAGTACGACGCGGCGGTGGACGCGCACGTCGCGGCGACCAAGCTGCCGGGCTCGCCGGTGGCCGGGCGGGCGACCGTGCTGATCTTCCCGGACCTCAACACCGGCAACAACACCTACAAGGCGGTCCAGCGCTCGGCCGGGGCGGTCGCGGTCGGGCCGGTGCTCCAGGGGCTGCGCAAGCCGGTCAACGACCTGTCGCGCGGCGCGCTGGTGCAGGACATCGTGAACACGGTGGCGATCACCGCCATCCAGTCGCAGGAGCGCGGGTCCCAGCCGCGCGGTGAAGGGGGCACGGCATGAGTGGCGGCACTCGGGTCCTGGTGCTGAACGCCGGCTCCTCGTCGGTGAAGTACCAGCTGATCGACATGCTGGACGGCGACCGGCTGGCCTCCGGACTGGCCGAGCGGATCGGCGAGGCCGGCGGCCGGCTGGTGCACACCCCGCGCGGCGGCGCGGAGCGGGAGACCGTCCAGGCCTTCCCCGACCACGGCGCGGCGCTCAAGGCGGTCTCCGAGGAGCTGTCCGCCGACGGCCTCGGGCTGGACTCCCCCGAGCTGGCCGCGATCGGCCACCGGGTGGTGCACGGCGGCCTGCGCTTCACCGAGCCGACCGTGGTCACCGACGACGTGCTCCAGGAGATCCGCCGGCTGATCCCGGTGGCACCGCTGCACAATCCGGCCAACATCACCGGCATCGAGGTGGCCCGCGCGCTGCGGCCGGACCTGCCGCAGGTGGCCGTCTTCGACACCGCCTTCCACGCCTCGATGCCCGAGTACGCCGCGCGGTACGCGATCGACAAGGCCGTGGCCGACGAGCACCGGGTGCGCCGCTACGGCTTCCACGGCACCTCGCACCAGTACGTCTCGCGGGCCACCGCGCGGCTGCTCGGCAAGGACCCGGCCGAGGTGAACGTGATCGTGCTGCACCTGGGCAACGGCGCCTCCGCGTCGGCGGTGAGCGGCGGGCGCTGCCTGGACACCTCGATGGGCCTGACCCCGCTGGAGGGCCTGGTGATGGGCACTCGTTCGGGTGACATCGACGCGGGCGTGGTCTTCCACCTGCACCGGGTGGGCGGGCTGTCGATCGACGGCATCGACAACCTGCTCAACCGCCGCAGCGGCCTGCTGGGCCTGTGCGGCGACAACGACATGCGCGAGATCATGCGCCGCGCCGACGGGGGCGACGCCGACGCGAAGCTGGCCTTCGACGCCTACATCCACCGGCTGCGCAAGTACATCGGCGGGTACTACGCGGTGCTCGGCCGGGTGGACGCGATCGCCTTCACCGCCGGTGTCGGGGAGAACGCGGCCCCGGTGCGGGCGGCCGCCACGGCCGGGCTGGAGGAGCTCGGCATCGCCGTCGATCCCGAGCTCAACTCGGTACGCTCGCGCGAGCCGAGGATCATCTCCCCGGCGCTGCTGCCCTCCGGCGGCAGCGCACGGGTGGCCGTCGCCGTCGTCCCCACCGACGAGGAGCTGGAGATCGCCCGGCAGGCCTTCGCCCTGGTGCACCGGTCGTCCGAAAACTGACCCCCCGTCGTCTCGCTCCGCGGACTCCTGGGCGCCGTTTCCTCTCCATTCGGGCCGAATGCACCAATAACACGAACGGATAGACTGATCGATATGCGCCGAGCGAAAATTGTCTGCACCCTGGGTCCCGCGACGGACTCCTACGAACAGCTCAAGGCCATCGTCGAAGCGGGCATGAACGTCGCCCGACTGAACATGAGCCACGGCACCCACGCGGAGCACGAGGAGCGGTACCGCAAGGTCCGCCAGGTCTCCGCGGACACCGGCCGGACCATCGGCGTTCTGGCCGACCTGCAGGGCCCCAAGATCCGTCTGGCGACCTTCGCCAACGGCCCGGTGACCGTCGACAACGGCGACGAGTTCACCATCACCACCGAGGACGTCCCCGGTGACCAGCACATCTGCGGAACCACCTACAAGGGTCTGCCGGGCGACGTCAAGCCCGGTGACCCGGTCCTGATCAACGACGGCGTCATCGCCCTGGAGGTCGTCAGCGTCGACGGCCCGCGGGTGAAGACCGTGGTCGTCGAGGGCGGCGTGCTCTCGAACAACAAGGGCATCAACCTCCCCGGCGCGGCCGTCAACGTGCCCGCCCTGTCCGAGAAGGACAAGGAGGACCTGCGCTTCGCCCTGCGTCTGGGCGTCGACATGGTCGCCCTGTCCTTCGTCCGCAACGCCGCGGACATCAAGGACGTCCACGCGGTCATGGACGAGGTCGGCATCCGGGTGCCGGTCATCGCCAAGATCGAGAAGCCGCAGGCCGTCGAGGCGATGGAGGAGATCGTCCTCGCCTTCGACGCGATCATGGTGGCCCGCGGCGACCTGGCCGTCGAGTACCCGCTGGAGCGGGTGCCGCTGGTCCAGAAGCAGCTGATCACCCTGGCCCGCCGCAACGCCAAGCCGGTCATCGTCGCCACCCAGATGATGGAGTCGATGATCCACGCCTCGCGCCCGACCCGCGCCGAGGTCTCCGACGTCGCCAACGCCATCCTGGACGGCACCGACGCGGTCATGCTGTCCGCCGAGTCCAGCGTCGGCAAGTACCCGGTCGAGACCGTCCGCACCATGAGCCGGATCTGCGAGAAGGCCGAGGAGGAGCTGGTCTCCCAGGGCCTCCAGCCGCTCAACCCGGGCCGCAAGCCGCGCACCCAGGGCGGTTCCATCGCCCGCGCCGCGTGCGAGCTGGGCGACTTCCTGAACGGCAAGGCGCTGGTCGCGTTCACCAAGTCCGGTGACACCGCGCGCCGGCTCTCCCGCTACCGCTCGCCGATCCCGGTGATCGCCTTCACCCCGGACCACGCCACCCGCAACCAGCTCTCGCTGAGCTGGGGCGTCGAGGCGCACGTGACCGAGCAGGTGGAGACCACCGACGAAATGGTCGCGCAGGTCGACCGCGAGCTGCTGCGGATCGGCGAACTGGGCGAGGGCGACACCGTGATCGTCACCGCCGGCTCCCCGCCCGGCATCCCCGGCAACACCAACATGGTCCAGGTGCACCACCTGGGCACCCGCAAGGCCTGAGGCAGCGCGGAACACGCCCGTGGGGCGGTCCCTCCGGAGGGAGGGGCCGCCCCACGGGCGTCGGGGGGCCGGGCCTCAGGCGTTCCCGGGGTAGGGCTGGTCGTCGTTGGACAGCCGCATGCCGGGGATCTTCAGGGTGCCGCCGAACTGGCCCGACTGGATCGCGGTCACCCCGGTCAGCTCGATCCACAGCGGCAGCTGGAGCTGGCCGATCAGGTCGTACAGCCACTGCGGCAGCGGGCCGTCGGGGGTGAGGGTGAGCTCGCCCAGGTCGATCGGGACCGGCAGGCCGAGCACCTTGGACAGATGGCCGGAGAGCCGTTCCACGTACATGGTCACCGGGCCCTTGCGCATGGTCGAGACCGAGCCGGGCGCGCCCTTCACGTGGAAGGTCTTGCCGTTGCCCTGCAGCGTCGACATGTGCAGGTTCTCGATGTCGACGCTCTCCACCTCGAACTTCAGCACCCGCTTGGTACCGGTGGGGGTCCGGACGTCGACCACGCCGAGCAGCACGGCGTGGTTCAGGGCGAGCCGGGTGGTCTGCAGGGTCCAGTTCTGGTCCGGGACCAGGATCGGGTTGTCGGCCGGCTTGCCGTTCGGGGCGAGCGCCTTGGTGTCGACCAGGCAGTTCGGGTCCTTGGACGGGGTGGCCGAGGGGCTGCCGGACGCGGTCGGCTTCGCGGCGGGGGTGGCGGAGCCGGAGGCGGTGGCGCCGGCGGACGGCTTCGCCCTGGCGGACGCGGTGGCGGAGGGCGTCGTCGACGCGGCCGGGGTGGTCGGCGTCGCCGGTCCGGCCGACGCGGTCGGCGTGGTCGGTGTGGTCGGCGTGGGCGTTCCCGGGGTGGCCGAGGGCGTGGGCGCCGCGCTGCCGGTCGGCACGGCCGTCGGGTCGGCGGCCGGGGTGCCGGCGGCGGTGGGGCTCGGTGAGCCGCCCGGGGTGACCAGGTGGGTGATGCCGCCGAGGAGGCCGTCGGCGAGGCCGGCCCGGACGACGCCGCCCTCGGGGTTCGCGCTCGCCCCGGCCGTCGGGGTCGCGGTCGCCGTCGCGGTCGCCGTCGCGCCGGCCGTCGGCTCCGGCACGGCCGTCGGGGCGTCCGTCGGCTCGGGCGTCCCGGCGGCCGGGGCCTCGGGCAGCGGCACGGACGGACCGGGGACCGGCGGCGGCAGCTCGCTCTTGGGCACCGGCGTCTCGGCCACCGCGGGCGACTGCGGCACGCTGTCCGGGGCGGTGGCGCACGGCTTGCCGGCGGTGGACTCGGCGATCGCCGGGTTCGGCGTGTAGGCGGCGGCCATCAGCAGCGCGGTCGGCACCGCGGCCATCGCCAGCGCCCGGCCGCGCAGCCGTGCCCGGACCGGTGTGCGGGGCGCCGCGTGCCGCGGCGATCGCTGCGCCGGGGCCTGCGGGAGCTCCTCGCGCGGCTCGCTCACCGGGCCTCCTCGGGCGCCGTGGCCTGCTGTGCCGGGACGGTGCCCTCGGTGGCCGCGGGCTCCTCGGTGGCCGTGGGCTCCTCGACGGGCTCCTCGGCCGCGGTGGCGGTGGCCGTCCCCCCGCCGGACGCAGCGGCGACCGCGGCCCCGGCCGGGTCGGTGGCCTGGAACGGCGCCCAGGCGATCATCAGACCGCCGCCGATCAGACCCGGCAGGATCGACATCCCGAAGCCGCCCAGGTTGGAGACCGGGATCGAGACCAGGGTGAGCAGGGTGGTGGCGATGCCCGCGAAGACCCGAACGACCGGCTGGAACCAGGCGGTCAGCCCGAGCACGATCAGCAGCACCCCGATGATCAGCGAGCCCGCGCCGGCGGTGGTGGCCATGGCGAGCGTCATGCCGTTCAACGACAGGTTGGCGTACGGGAAGTACATGATCGGGACGCCGGCGAGGACGGCCAGCAGCCCGCCGTAGAACGGCCGGGAACGGCGGAAGTCACGGAACGCCCGGCGGACCCACCTCAGGGGGTTCTCGCGTTCGGCGGGCCGCGGCTCGGCAAGGGTGCTGGACACGGAGCAGCTCCTCGATGGTGTGACGAGGTGAAACGGAAAGGGGGAGCCCGGGGACGGCGGCCCGTGCGGCCGCCGTCCCCCGCCCCCGACCCGCCGTCAGGCGGTCAGCCGGTCAGCCGAGGAACCGGCTCAGAAGCACTCGTGGTTGCCGTCGGTGTAGAGGTTGAGCTTCAGGCCCTTGAGCTTGAAGGTGCCCGCCGAGGTGGCCCACGCGGTCTGCTTCACGCCGTACAGGTCGGCGGTCTCCGCGGCCTGGGCGAAACCGGTCTTGCCGCTGGGCAGGCCGGAGCCGAGCGCGGACTTCCAGTTCTTGGTGGCCTCGCCGGTGAGGGTGGAGGCGTCCTGGCCGATGTTGATGTGGCCGAACTCGGCATCGGCCTCCAGGTAGTCGAGGTCGATCAGCAGGTTCCCGGCCTGGACCTGACGCGCTTCGTCCTCGCTGTCACCGGCCTCCAGGCGGAGGGTGACCTTCGGGAGCTTGAAGGGCAGCGGGATCACGTTCGGGTCGGTGACCAGCGACTGGCACATCCCCTTGATCCGGGCGGTGTCGAAGGCCGAGACCGCGACCGGGTGGGTCGTCTTGTCGGTCTGGACGTCGATCGAGCCGAACTGCGCGAAGTTGGTGCCGTGCAGCTCCTTCGCGGAGACCTTGAACTGCTGGCCCGAGATGCTGAACGAGGCGGCGAGCGCGCTGTTCGCCAGTCCGACGCCGACCGCGGCGGTGGCCGCGAGGCTCGGCACCATCACCAGGGCGAAGCGCTTCCAGCGGGTCTTGCCGTAGGTCCTGGACATGCGTGTCCTCCTTCTGGGACGTACATCTCCGGCTCCCCGGTGGCGGATGCCGCACCGATGGGGGCCTGGGATGGGAGAGAGCTACGTCCTCGGTAGCGGAGAGCGCCGTGGCGACACGGGCGGTCCCCCCGAGCGACAACCAGCGACCGCGCGGGCAGCGCGGCCGTACGAAGGACAGGAACCGCCGTGGGAGCGGATACCCCCCTGCCCTCTCGCCGGCGGCGGGACCGCCGGCCGCCCGGTGGGGATCCCCTCCTCCGGGTCCGCCGACCGGCTGCCGGCGGGGGTCGAAGTGTGGGGACCGGGCGTGCCGATGCTGCTCGAATCCCGGGCGAAGCACAAGAGGTTGCATTACTGACGGGTAATCCCACACGAGCGCGAATGATCATGAAATCGGCACCCTGGGCACGCAGCGTGACGAAATGGAGGATTCGTGAGGGCTAAACCCCTAGGAAACGGCAGCGAAACACCCGTGGACGGTCACATGTCGTGACCGTCCACGGGTGTTGTCAAGATTTGGTAAACCTCAGAGACGATGACCGCATTGTCGCCAAATCACCAGGCGGCACCGCAGGTCATCCGGCGTGTCACCCGACGCTGCGTCAGAACAGCACCCGGGCCAGCGCCTGGCGCGCCGCGGTGACCCTCGGGTCCTCCGGGCCGATCACCTCGAACAGCTCCAGCAGCCGCAGCCGGGCCGCGTCCCGGTCCTCGCCGAAGGTCCTGCCGACCGTCGTCACCAGCCGGCCGAAGGCATCCTCGACGTGCCCGCCGACCAGGTCCAGGTCGGCCGCCCGCAGCTGGGCCTCGATGTCCTTGGGGTCCGCCGCGGCGGCGGTCCGGACGGTCTGCAGGTCCAGTCCCTCGATCCGCTGCAGCAGCTCGGCCTGGGCCAGGCCGACCTTGGCCTCGGCGTTGCCCGGCTGGTCGGCCAGCACGTTCCGGTAGGCCTGGATCGCGCCGCTCAGGTCCCCCTGGTCGAGCGCGTCGTGGGCCGCGGACAGCGCCGGGTCCTCCGGACGGCGCGGGGCGGCGGCCTCCGCGCCCTCGACGGGCGCGCCGCCGCCGGCGCCGACGATGCCGAAGCGCTGCTCGGCGACCAGGATCAGCTGGTCCAGCACCTTGCGGACGTTGGCCTCGTTCTCGGCGCCCTGGAACAGCGGGACCAGCTGGCCGGCCACCACGGCCATCACGGCCGGGATGCCCTGGATGCCGAACTGCTGGGCGATCAGCTGGTTGGAGTCGACGTCGATCTTGGCGAGCACGATCCGGCCGGCGTACTCCTCGGCCAGGCGCTCCAGGATCGGGCTGAGCTGCTTGCAGGGCCCGCACCACTCGGCCCAGAAGTCGACCACCACCGGCACCTCGGTGGACCGCTGGACGACCTCCACCTCGAAGGTGTCCTCGGTGACGTCGACGACGAGCGGGTACCCGGTCCCGGCCGGGGCGTCCCCGGCCGCATCTCCGGCGCCCGCCTGGCGGGCCCGCTCGGCCCTGGCCTGCTCGGCCTTCTGGGCAGCCTCGCCGGCTGCCTTCACCGCGGCGAGGTCGACCGCACCACGCAGGGCGGCACTGTTGAGACGAGAATTCCGTGGCTGCATGGCACCATCCTCCCCCGCCCGCGCCGCTGGTGGGCACCAACCTCCCGGAAAACGCCCCGCGCGGGCTGCGCGGTCCCGATTCCCGGGGTGGCGGAGCCACTGCCCGATAGCCTGAACCGTTCGGCGCGGATCCCCATCCGCGCCCGCGCCGCTCCCGTCCCACGGGGACGCGGCGCCTGGTCGTCGCTTTCGCTACGAGTCGTAGCGTAACTGGACCCGGGGCACCCGCCGCAACCCCCGCCGGGGCCTGCCGGACGTGAGCTGGGCCACTTTCCGGCGCAGCCCGGCTGACCTGGACACGAAGAAGTCGCTACCGTTACCAGCCCCACCCAAGTTACTTACCGGTAAATCGCAGAGGAGGCCCGGTGCCGGCCCCCCAGCCATTCGTCCCGGAGACCCCGGAGACCGCCACCACCCGGGCCAAGGGCCGCCCGCGCAGCGCCGCCGCCGATCGCGCCATCCTGGACGCCACCCGCGAGGCGCTGGCCGAACTCGGCTGGGGCGGTCTCACCATGGGCCATGTCGCGACCCGCGCCGGGGTCGCCAAGACCACCCTGTACCGCCGCTGGCCGTCCAAGAACGAGCTGGTGGTGGATGCCGTCGCCAGCCTCTTCGACGAGCTGGTGATGCCCGACCTGGGCAGTCTGCAGGCCGACATCGAGGCCGTGGTGGCCCAGTTCGCGGATCTGCTGGCCCGCCCGGAGACCCAGGCGGCGCTGCTCGCCCTGTTCGCCGAGGGCACCCGCGACGGGCAGCTGCGCCGGCGGATCCGGGAGTCGATCGTCGACCCGCAGAAGCGGTTGGTCCGGCAGGGCCGCGCGGC
The DNA here is from genome assembly GCF_040609255.1 of Kitasatospora sp. NPDC004723. NCBI lineage: Bacteria > Bacillati > Actinomycetota > Actinomycetes > Kitasatosporales > Streptomycetaceae > Kitasatospora > Kitasatospora sp. NPDC004723. Next base: position 44,399 of record NZ_JBEXJT010000047.1, read on the forward strand.
CGCCCAGGCCCGCGGCGAGCTGGCACCGGACTGCGACGAGGCGACCACCCGCGAGGAGGTCGACATCATCTTCGACACCATCGCCGGGACGGTCGAGCACCGGGTGCTGGTCAGCGGCGAGCCGATCACCCCCGAGTGGACCCGGCGCTTCACCGGCCTGCTGCTCGGCCCCTTCCCGATCCCGCAGTCCGGCTGAGGCCGGGCACGGCGAAGGCCGCCCGGCACCCCGCGCAGGGGCGCCGGGCGGCCTTCACGCCCGTGCGGACCGGCTCAGAACCGGGCGGCCTCCCGGTAGATCCCCCACTCCTCGCGCAGCACGTTGCAGATCTCGCCCAGGGTCGCCTCGGCGCGCACCGCGTCCAGCATCGGCGGGATCATCGACGCGCCGGACCGCGCGGCGGCCAGCATCGCGTCCAGCCCGGCCCGGACCGCGGCCTCGTCCCGGCCCGCCTTGCGCGCGCCGAGCACCCGGACCTGCTCGCGCTCCACCTCGTGGCTGACCCGCAGGATCTCCAGCTCGGGGGTGACGCTGCGCGGGTGGCAGTTGACGCCGACGACCCGCTTCTCGCCCTTCTCCACGCCGCGCTGGTACTGGAAGGCGGCCTCGGCGATCTCACCGGTGAACCAGCCGTCCTCGATCCCGCGCAGGATGCCGGAGGTGATGGGACCGATCGCGTGGTCCTCACGGCCCTTGTCCAGGATCTTGCGGAAGATCTCCTCGGCCTGCTGCTCGATCCGGTCGGTCAGCGCCTCGACGTACCAGGAGCCGCCCAGCGGGTCGGCCACATTGGTGACACCGGTCTCCTCCATCAGCACCTGCTGGGTGCGCAGGGCGATCTCGGCGGCCTGCTCGGAGGGCAGTGCCAGGGTCTCGTCCAGGGCGTTGGTGTGCAGCGAGTTGGTGCCGCCGAGCACCGCCGAGAGCGCCTCGACGGCGGTGCGGACCACGTTGTTGTAGGGCTGCTGGGCGGTGAGCGAGACACCGGCGGTCTGGGTGTGGAACCGCAGCCACTGGGCCTTCTCGGTCTTCGCGCCGAACCGCTCGCGCATCCAGCGGGCCCAGATCCGGCGGGCGGCGCGGAACTTGGCGATCTCCTCGAAGAAGTCGAGGTGCGCGTCGAAGAAGAAGGACAGGCCGGGTGCGAAGACGTCCACGTCCAGGCCCCGGGACAGGCCCAGCTCGACGTAGGCGAAGCCGTCGGCCAGGGTGTACGCCAGCTCCTGCGCGGCCGTCGCCCCGGCCTCGCGGATGTGGTAGCCGGAGACCGAGAGCGGCTTGTACGCCGGGATCCCGTTGGCGCAGTACTCCATGAGGTCGCCGATCAGGCGCAGGTGCGGCTCGGGAGCGAAGAGCCACTCCTTCTGGGCGATGTACTCCTTGAAGATGTCGGTCTGGAGGGTGCCGTTGAGCACCGCCGGGTCGACGCCCTGCCGCTCGGCGGCGACCAGGTACATGCAGAAGATCGGCACGGCCGGGCCGCTGATCGTCATCGAGGTGGTGACCTCGCCGAGCGGGATGCCGCGGAACAGCACCTCCATGTCGGCGGCCGAGTCGATCGCGACGCCGCAGTGGCCCACCTCGCCGAGCGAGCGCGCGTCGTCCGAGTCGTAGCCCATCAGGGTGGGCATGTCGAAGGCGACCGAGAGGCCGCCGCCGCCCGCCTCCAGGATCATCCGGTAGCGCTCGTTGGTCTGCTCGGCGTTGCCGAAGCCGGCGAACTGGCGGATGGTCCAGGTCCGGCCGCGGTAGCCGGTCGGGTGCAGGCCCCGGGTGTAGGGGTACTCGCCGGGCCAGCCGATCCGCTCGAAGCCCTCGTAGGCCTGTCCGGGGGCCGGGCCGTAGACCGGCTCGACCTCGTCCCCGGAGAGGGTGGTGAAGTCCGCGTCCCGCTTGCGGGCGCTGTCGTACCGCTGCTGCCAGCGCTGCCGCCCGCGCTCGATCTCCTCGGCGTCCATGACCCCGAACTCCGCTCCGTACGGCCGCCACGCCAGCGGGCGGCACAGCTATTAGGACGTCCTACCAATTTACTCGGACGTCCTAGTACTTGTCGACGGACGTCGCCCACCGACCACGCGGGCATGCGAAAGGGCGCCCTCCCCCGGACGGGGAAGGGCGCCCTTCGGATGTGCCCCGGGGCTTCGCTCAGACGCCGGCGGGCTGGCGGGCGGCGTCACCGGCGGGCAGCTTGGCGGCGGCCTCGGCGACCACCTTGCGCTCGGCGACGAAGGAGGCGAACGGGATGCAGCCGGCGGCCAGGGTGAAGACCATCCGGCCCAGCGGCCACTTGAGCTTCTGACCGAGCAGGAAGGTCACCACGAAGTACCCGATGTAGAGGTAGCCGTGCAGCATCGCGACGTAGGTGGTCACGTCCTCGGCCGCGTGGAAGCCGTACTTCGCGACCATGAAGCCGCAGAACACCAGCAGCGCCACACCGGTCGCAATGGCCAGGGCGCGGTACCAGCCCAGCAGGGGGGTCGCCTTCATCGTCTTCATCGCCTCGCTCGGCAGCATCGGGGGGTACGTCCGGATCCGCGCACCGCTCACACGAGGGTAGCCGCCCTCACGCCCCCGGCCGCGCAGCCCCCTCGCCGGACGGCTCGGCGAAGTCGCCCGCCGCCACCCGCAGCGGGCGGAGCAGCTCGAAGACCTCCCGGCACTGGTCGGCGTCGTACTCCTCCAGGCCGAACTCCATCGCCATGAGCTCCCGGGTGGCGCCCTCGACGACCTCGCGCCCCCGGCCGGTGATCGCGGCGAGCACCCCGCGGCCGTCCAGCGGGTTGGGGCGGCGGGCGACCAGGCCGGCCCGCTCCAGGCGGTCGACGGTGTTGGTGACGCTGGTCGGGTGCACCATCAGGCGCTCACCGATCTTGGAGAGCGACAGTTCGCCGGTCCGGCTGAAGGTGAGCAGCACGAGCGCCTCGTAGCGGGCGAAGGTCAGCCCGTACGGCTTGAGCACCGCGTCCACACGGGAGAGCAGGATCTGGTGGGCCCGCATGACCGAGGTGATCGCCGCCATCGCGGGGACGGTCCCCCAGCGGCGGGTCCACAGCTCGTCGGCGCGGGCGATCGGGTCGAAGTCGAGTGCGAGGGGCTTGGCCACCTCCTTACCGTACCGGCGGGCACGGGGAGGGCTACCAGGCGTCCTGATGGTGGACAAGCGCGACACGTGGCGGGAACCCGCCAGTCGACCTGTCAGGTACGGACCAGCACGTTGCCGGGGTGTGAACGGGCACCAACCATCCGCGCGGACGGGCCGGTTGACCCCCGCGGCGGCCTCCACCCCGCCACCGGGCGTCGGTTCGGACGGTAACCCGCCGAACGGCGGGGCGGTTCGTCCCGTTCGTCACGCCGTTCACCTTCCGCCGCGTTGGCGAGACCTGGCCAATTCGTGAACGAGACCTGTCATTTCACTTGTTGGATTGTCATGCTTTCCGCCAGCCCCGTTCGGTGGCCACCGCCCCACCCACCGGTGACCACCGTGGACCGCACGGAGCAGCACGTCAGCGCCCGTTCCGCCCCTCAGGTGCCAAGCCCGGCACCCCGGAGCGCGGCGCGACCGCGCACACGCGGTTTCCCGGAAGGACCTGTACGTGAAGCGAAAGCTCGCAGCCGGCGCCGTACTCTCCGCCACCGCCCTCGTCACCGGCGTCATCCAGGTGAGCACCACCGCCCAGGCCACCCCCACCCCCTCGGTCCAGGCGCAGGCCGCGCAGCAGCGCGCCGACCTGATCGCGCTGGCGAACGGTCAGGCCGATCCGCTGACCAAGGCCCTCGGGCTGGGCGGCCAGGAGAAGCTGGTCGCCAAGGACGCCGTGGTGGACGCCAACGGCACCCGCCACCTCCGCTTCGAGCGCACCTACGCCGGCCTGCCGGTGCTCGGCGGCGACCTGGTCGTGCACCAGGCCGCCGACGGGGCCGTCAAGGCGGTCGACAAGGCCGTCACCGCGCAGATCGCGGTGCCCAGCCTGACCCCGGGGATCCCCGCCGACCGGGCCGCCGACCAGGCCACCGGCGCGGTGCAGTCCACCGTCGGCATCGCCGCCGACAAGGACGAGTCGCCGGTCACCCGGGTGCACCGGGCCGGCGCCGCCCAGCTGGTCGTCTGGGCCGCCGACGGCAACCCGCGGCTGGCCTACCGGACCACCGTCGAGGGCGTCCGCGCCGACGGCACCCCCAGCAGCCAACTGCTGGTCACCGACGCCGCCACCGGCCAGGTCCTCTCCAGCCACGAGCAGGTGCAGACCGCCACCGGCACCGGCACCGGCGTCTTCGTCGGCACCGTCCCGCTGACCACCACCCAGAGCGGCTCGACCTACTCGCTCAAGGACGCCTCGCGCGGCGGCCAGTCCACCAGCGACCTCAAGGGCAAGACCTCCGGCTCCGGCACCCTCCTCACCGACACCGACAACGTGTGGGGCGACGGCACCGCCGCCAACCGCCAGTCGGCCGCGGTGGACGCCCAGTTCGGCGCGGCGGCCACCTGGGACTACTACAAGAACACCTTCGGCCGCAACGGCATCAAGAACAACGGCGTCGGCGCCACCAGCCGGGTCCACTACGGCCGGAACTACGTCAACGCGTTCTGGAACGACTCCTGCTTCTGCATGACGTACGGCGACGGCACCAACAACACCAACCCGCTGACCGCGCTGGACGTCGCGGGCCACGAGATGACCCACGGCGTCACCTCGGCCACCGCCGGCCTGAACTACTCGGGCGAGTCCGGCGGCCTCAACGAGGCCACCTCGGACATCTTCGGCACCATGGTCGAGTGGTACGCCAACCTCCCCGCCGACAAGCCGGACTACCTCATCGGCGAGGAGATCGACATCAACGGCGACGGCACCCCGCTGCGCTACATGGACAAGCCCTCCAAGGACGGCGCCTCGGCCGACTCCTGGTCCTCCTCGGTGGGCGGCCTGGACGTCCACTACTCCTCGGGCGTGGCCAACCACTTCTTCTACCTGCTGTCCGAGGGCAGCGGCGCCAAGACCGTCAACGGGGTCGCCTACGACAGCCCGACCTCCAACGGCTCCACCGTCACCGGCATCGGCCGGGACAAGGCGGCGGCGATCTGGTACCGCGCGCTGACCGTCTACTTCACCTCGACCACCAACTACAAGGCGGCCCGCACCGGCAGCCTGAGCGCGGCGGCCGACCTCTACGGCGCCGGCAGCGCCGAGTACAACGCGGTGGCGGCCGCGTGGAGCGGGGTCAACGTCAACTGACGCCCGCCGAGGGAGACGTCCGGGGCCCCACTGGGAGGGGAGGCCCCGGACGTCTCCGCTCCCTTCGCCCGCGTAGCAACGCCGGACGGGGGCGGCAAGACTCGCCGCTGGCGGGAACCCGCCAGCGGACCAACCGGGACGAACCGGTCAACTGTCGTACCCGAACCCATCCGTGCGGGTCTTGGCGAGACCTGGCCAATCCCCGGCGGCGACCTGTCCTTCCACGCCCTTTGTTGTCATGCTTCTGACCAAAGCCCCGTCCGGACGCCCGTCGCCCCCACCCATCGACGGTGCGTCAGGCCGCACGGGACCAGCACGTCCGCGCCCTACCGCCCCTGGCGCCGACCCCGGCGCCCCGGTACGTGGCGTGACCGCGCACCCGCGGTTTCGTGGAAGGAACCCGTACGTGAAGCGAAAGCTGACAGCCGGCGCCGTACTCTCCGCCTCCGTCCTGCTGGCCGGCGCCATCCAGGTCGCCGCCGCCCCCGCCCACGCCGCCCCCGTCCAGCAGCGCGACTCGCTCATCGCGCTGGCCGGGCAGCAGGCCGCCCCGGTGGCCCAGGCGCTCGCCCTCGGCGGCCAGGAGAAGCTGGTCGTCAAGGACGTGGTGGTCGACGCCAACGGCACGCGCCACCTGCGCTACGACCGCACCTACGCCGGCCTGCCGGTGCTCGGCGGCGACCTGGTCGTCCACCAGAAGGCCAACGGCACGATCGCCTCGGTGGACCGGGCCTTCGACGGCCGCCTCGCACTGGCGAGCCTGACCCCGGCGATCTCCGCCGGCACCGCCTCCGCCCAGGCCGTCGACTCGGTCCGGGCCACCGTCGGCATCGCCCCGACCGACAAGGACGCCTCCCCGGTCACCCGGGTCGACGGCGCCGGCACCCCGGCCCTGGTGGTCTGGGCCGGCGACGGCAGCCCGCGGCTGGCCTACCGGACGGCGGTCCACGGCGAGCGGGCCGACGGCACCCCGAGCCGCCAGCAGCTGGTCACCGACGCCGCCACCGGCCAGGTGCTCTCCAGCCACGAGGAGGTGCAGACGGTCAACGGCACCGGCAAGGGCGTGCACGTCGGCACCGTCACCCTCAACACCACCCAGAGCGGCGCCACCTACCAGCTCAAGGACCCGGCCCGCGGCAACCAGTGGACCGGCAACGCCAAGAACAACAACGCGCTGTACACCGACGCGGACAACGTCTGGGGCAACGGCCTCGCCACCGACACGCAGTCCGCCGCGGTCGACGCGCAGTTCGGCACCGGTGCCACCTGGGACTTCTACAAGAACACCTTCGGCCGCAGCGGCATCCGCAACGACGGCGTCGGCGCCAGCAACCGGGTGCACTACGGCAACGCCTACATCAACGCCTTCTGGCAGGACTCCTGCTTCTGCATGACCTACGGCGACGGCCAGAGCAACACCCACCCGCTGACCGCCCTCGACGTGGCCGGCCACGAGATGAGCCACGGCGTCACCTCGGCGACCGCCAACCTCACGTACCTCAACGAGTCCGGCGGCCTCAACGAGGCCACCTCGGACATCTTCGGCACCCTGGTCGAGTGGTACGCCAACATCCCCTCCGACGTGCCGGACTACCTGATCGGCGAGAAGATCGACATCAACGGCAACGGCACGCCGCTGCGCTACCTGGACAAGCCCTCCAAGGACGGCAAGTCCCCCGACGCCTGGTACGCCGGGATCGGCGGCCTTGACGTCCACTACTCCTCGGGCGTGGCCAACCACTTCTTCTACCTGCTGTCCGAGGGCAGCGGCGCCAAGGTGATCAACGGCGTCAGCTACAACAGCCCGACCTCCAACGGCTCCACCGTCGCCGGCATCGGCCGCGACAAGGCCGCCGCCATCTGGTACCGCGCGCTGACCGTCTACTTCACGTCGAGCACCAACTACAAGGCGGCCCGCACCGCCACCCTGAACGCCGCCAGGGACCTCTACGGCGCCCCGGAGGTCAACGCGGTGGCCGCGGCGTGGAGCGCGGTGAACGTCAACTAGCGACGAACGGACCACCCCCGGAAAAGACGGCAGGCTGCCGGGGCCCACTGGGAGAGGGGGCCCCGGCAGCCTGCCGGCGCGTTGCGGGGAGGAGTCAGGCCGCGGCCGGCACCGCGACCTCGCCGCGCTCCTCCTTGGCGAGCATCCGCTCGGCCACGAAGCCGCCGCCGGGCAGCACCGAGAGGATGAACAGCAGGGCGCCGCGCTTGACGTCCCACTTCTGCGTCTGCCAGGCCATGATCCAGAAGACGACGTACAGGATGAACAGGATCCCGTGGATCATGCCCATCACCGGTACGGCGTTGAAGTCGGTGGTGCGCTTGAGCAACGAGCAGAGCAGCAGGAGCAGGAAGGAGACCCCTTCGGGGCCGGAGACCAGGCGCAGGCGGTGGACGGCGCTGCTGTTCACGATGGGTACCTCGATACGCGGGGGGCTCTGGGGATCGCTTGTGAACCGGCTCACAAGCATCCGGTCCATTATCACCGATCACCTGTCCGAACCAATCGGCGGGGGTGGTACCGGAGCCCGGCCGGCCGCTTTGTCGCAGACGCGTACCAGAACACCGCCGCCCCCTCCCCCGCCGTGCCCGCCGACCGCTAGATTGCGGCCGTGGCACAGTTTCGACTCCAGGGGTCAAAGACGCTCGCCGTCGACATGACCGGCGATTCCGTGAAGGCCAAGAACGGTTCGATGGTCGCGTACACCGGCCAGATGAACTTCAAGAAGCTCAGCGGGGGCGGTGACGGCCTGCGCGGCATGGTGACCCGTCGGCTCACCGGTGAGCAGATGACGGTCATGGAGGTGAAGGGACAGGGCACCTGCTACTTCGCCGACCAGGCCACCGAGATCAACCTCGTGCGGCTGAACGGCGAGACGCTGTACGTCGAGTCCGACAACCTGCTCTGCACCGAGGGCACCCTGAAGACCGGCACCACCTTCACCGGTCTGAACGGCCTGTCCGCCGGCAACGGCCTGTTCACCACCAAGGTCGAGGGCCACGGCTGGGCCGCGGTCACCTCCAAGGGGCCGGCGATCATCCTGCGGGTCTCGCAGGGCACACCGCTGCGGGTCGACCCGGGGGCGTACGTCGCCCACACCGGCAACCTCAACCGCTCCATCAAGTCCGGCGCCGGCTGGAGCACCTTCATCGGCGAGGGCGGCGGCGAGGCCGTCCAGGTGGAGTTCACCGGCGAGGGGCTGGTCTACGTGCAGCCCTCCGAGAAGCTGACCATCGGGGGCGACGTCTGATGGCGTTCACGAAGATCAACAGCAAGATGATCGAGGCCCGGGTCGTCCCGGGCCAGCGGCTGTTCAGCCAGCGCGGCGCAATGCTCGCGTACACCGGCGAGGTGAAGTTCACGCCGAACATCACCGGCGGCCAGGGCGGCGTGATGTCGATGATCGGCCGCCGGGTGGCCAACGAGGACACCCCGCTGATGACCGTCGAGGGCCAGGGCAGCGTGATGTTCGGCCACGGCGGCCACCACGTGCACGTGATCGACCTGACCGGCGACACCCTGTACGTCGAGGCGGACCGGCTGCTGGCCTTCGAGGGCTCGCTGCAGCAGTCCACCATGTTCATGGGCTCGCAGGGCGGCGTGATGGGCATGGTCCGCGGCCAGGTGACCGGCCAGGGCCTGTTCACCACCAAGCTCGACGGCAAGGGCTCGGTCGCGGTGATGGCGCACGGCGGCGTCTTCGAGCTGCCGATCACCCCGCACCAGCCGGTGCACGTCGACCCGCAGGCCTACGTCGCGCACCGCGGCCAGGTCCAGAACAAGCTGTCCACCGCGCTCGGGTGGCGCGACATGATCGGCCGCGGCTCCGGCGAGGCGTTCCAGCTGGAGCTGTCCGGGAACGGCACGGTGTACGTGCAGGCGAGCGAGGAGAAGCTCTGATGTCCTACCCTCCGCAGCCCCCGTACGGCCAGGACCCGTACGGCCAGCCGACCCAGCCCGGCCACCCCGCCGCGCCGCCCGGCTACCCGCCGCCCGGCCAGCCCTACCCACCCCAAGGGCAGCCGTATCCGCCGCAGGGGCAGCCCTACCCGCCGCCGCCCGGCCAGCCGTACCCCCAGCAGGGCCAGCCCTACCCGCCGCAGGGCTACCCCCAGCAGGGCGGCTACCCGCCGCCCCCGCCGCCCGCCCAGCCGCCGCAGCAGTACGCCCAGGAGCAGTACGGCGGCGCGCAGGCCCCGCTGCCCACGGCGCAGGACGGCTCCGGCCCGGTGGTGCACGACGCGCACAGCCTGCCGTCCAACGACAACGTCAACCCGTACGCCTTCTCGGTGGACCTCAACGGCCCGTACTTCCTCCAGAAGGGCAAGATGATCGCCTACTACGGCGACATCTCCTTCAAGGGCGTCGGCTCCGGCGCGGCCGACCGGCTGCTCGGGCACTTCAACTCCCCCATGCACGCGGCGGACTGGGTGGTCGCCGAGGGCCGCGGCAAGCTGCTGCTGGCCGACCGGGCCTTCGACCTGAACTCCTACGACCTGGAGAACGGGAACCTGACGGTCCGCTCGGGGAACCTGCTGGCCTACGAGCCCACCCTGAAGCTCAAGCAGTCGATCATCCCCGGGTTCCTGACCCTGATCGGCACCGGCAAGTTCGTCGCCGCCTCGAACGGGCCGGTGCACTTCGTCGAGCCGCCGATCCGGGTGGACCCGCAGGCGCTGGTCGGCTGGGCGGACTGCCCGGCGCCGTGCCACCACTACGACCACGACTACATGCACGGGCTGATCGGCGGCCTGCGCCGGCTCACCGGGCTCGGCGGGGCCTCCGGCGAGGAGCACCAGTTCGAGTTCATCGGCGCCGGCCAGGTGCTGCTGCAGTCGAGCGAGGTCCTGATGGCCGAGCGCTCGGTGGGCGAGGTGCATGCCGAGGCCGGGGTGCCGATGGGCGGAGTGCCGGGCCAGCACGGCTCGGGCAACAGTCAGTTGCCCAACATGAACGTGCCCGGACTCGGTAACCTGGGCAACCTCGGACGGCGCTTCGGGCTCTGACCGCACGGCCACGGCGCGATCCGGCCACCCCGCACGCGCCGTGGCCGGATCGCGTCGGCCGTCCGGCGGGAGCACCGGGAGAGTCGTACAACATTGAACTAAATGCGGTATCGTGGGACCCATGGAGACGCACACGATCGACCCCGCCGACATCTCAGCCCCCCCGGCCGAGGGGCCCGAGGAGGAGACCCCGTGGCTCACCGCCCGGGAGCAGCGGTTGTGGCGCGCCCACCTGGAGGTCGCCAAGCTGCTGGACTACCAGCTCAGCCGTGAACTCCAGCCGCACAACCTCGCGATCAACGACTACGAGATCCTGGTGGTGCTCTCCGAGGCCCCCGAGCGGCGGATGCGGATGACCGACCTGGCCACCGCCACCCTCCAGTCGAAGAGCCGGCTCTCGCACCAGATCACCCGCATGGAGAACGCCGGCCTGGTGCTGCGCCAGGAGTGTCCCGGCGACCGCCGCGGCCTCTACGCCCACCTCACCGAGCAGGGCTGGGAGACCATGCAGCGGGTCGCGCCGTGCCATGTGCGCAGCGTCCGGGCGCACTTCATCGACCGCTTCTCCGCCGAGCAGCTCGACGCGATGTACGAGGCGCTGGCGCCCGTCGCCGAGCACCTGCGGGGCCTGCGCGGCCGGGCGTAGCGCCACCGCGCGGCCCGGGCGGCCCACGGTGGCGCCGGGCCGCCGACTACTTCAGGCCACCCGCCGCGAGCAGGCCGAAGGCGGCCACCGCGAGCGCGGTGCGCGCGGCGTGCAGGGCGTTCCAGCGCGCCTCGAACCCCTGCCGCAGCGCGTGCCAGTCCGCCTCGGCGACCGGGCTCCCGGCGGCCAGCCGGGCGTTCAGCGGGACGTTGCCGAGCAGGGTGACGGCGATCGCGCCGGCCGCGCAGAGCGCCGCCGCACCCAGCAGCCAGGTGCGCCTACCGCCGCCGAAGCCGCCCGCGAGGACGGCCCACGGCAGCAGCGCCGTCCCGGCCAGCACCACCAGGAACGGCGGGCTGGGGACCGCCTCGTTCAGGTGCCGCATCGCGACGACGTAGGCCCGGTCGTCGAGCCGCGCCAGGGCGCGGACCACGGCGAAGGCGTAGCAGAAGCAGAATCCGGCGAACAGGCCGGTGCAGACCAGGGCGAGCAGCATGACCGGACGTGCCACGGCGGCCGAACCTCTCGGTCGTGGGCGCGACCCCCCGGGCGGTTGCCCGGTGGGTCGCGCCGGTACGGAACGGGTCAGATCTCGATCTCGCTGAGGACGGCACCGCCGGGGCGGCCCACCGCCTCCTTGACCGGCTCGCCGGCCGGTCCGGCCGGCGCCCCTGCGGCCTGCGCCGCCGGACCGCCCTTGATGAACAGCGCGGAGATGCCGCCGAGCAGGACCACCGCGGTGCCGACCCACAGCGCCGGGGCCAGGCCGTCGGTGAAGCTCTGGGCACTGCCGTAGCCGCCCTCGGCGGTGAAGATCGAGGCCAGCACGGCGATGCCGAAGACGCCGCCGAGCTCGCGGATGGCGTTGTTGGCGCCGGAGGCGATGCCCTCCTCGGCGCGGCCGACCGAGCCGAGCACCAGGTTGGCGACCGGGCCGTAGTAGAGGCCCATGCCGAGGCCGTTGGCGATGAAGCCGGGGATCAGGACGGCGTAGGACGCGGTCGGGGTGACCACCATGGCCAGGTAGAGGATGCCGGCGGCCTGGAGGAAGAGGCCGGCCGCGACGATCGGCTTGCCGCCGATCTTGTCGGACAGGATGCCGCTGGCCGGGGCCGCGAGCAGGGTCATGCCGGTCCAGGTGAGCATCTTGACGCCGGCGCCGAGCGGCGAGGCACCCTGCACGGTCTGCAGGTACTGGGTGATCAGGAAGATCACGCCGAACATGCCGAAGTACATGAAGAGCGAGGCCAGGTTGGCCGCCGTGAAGGTGGCGCTGCGGAAGAAGCGCATCGGCAGCATCGGGGCGGGCGTGCGGGCCTCCCACCAGACGAAGGCGGCGAAGAACAGCACGCCGGCGGCCAGGCTGGCGACGATCTGGCCGTCGGTCCAGCCGCGCTCGCCGGCCCGGACCATGCCGAGCACCAGACCGAGCATGCCGAGCCCGGCGAGCAGGGTGCCGACCAGGTCGAGCTTGGCACTCGGGCCGTGGCTCTCGGTGAGCCAGCCCGGGATGAGCGCCAGCAGGACGATGCCGATCGGCACGTTGATCCAGAAGATCCAGGACCAGGAGAGGTTGTTCAGCACCAGGCCGCCGGCCAGCGGGCCGAGCGCGACGGCCAGGCCGCCGATGCCACCCCAGGCGCCGAGCGCGGCACCGCGCTTCTCGGGCGGGAAGGCGGCGGAGAGCAGGGTCAGGGTGAGCGGCAGCACGATGGCCGCGCCGAGGCCCTGGACGACCCGGGCGGCGATCAGCGTCTCGATGCTGCTGGAGAGCGCGGCGAGCGCGGAGGAACCGGTGAAGATCGCCAGTCCGATCGCGAAGAGCCGCTTGCGGCCGAACCGGTCGGCGACCGCCGAAGCGATCATCAGGAAGACCGCGAAGGTCAATGTGTAGCCATTGACCGTCCATTCCAGGCCCTCGACGTCCGTGTGCAGTTCCTCGCGGATGCTCGGCAGCGCCGTGGTGACGATCAGGTTGTCCAGCGAGGCCATGAACAGGGCGATCCCGACCACGATCGCAGTCCGGACGGGATGCCCGCGGGTCGCCGAATCAGCCGAGAGAGTTACGCGTTCGGACATGACGTCCCCTCAGGAGGTACGCGCCGCGCACAAGGGGGCGCGTTGAGATTAATTAACTTGGAAACCGTTCCGAGCGGCAATGTATCCGTATGATGGTTTCCATGTCAATCAAAAAATCGGCGTCCCTCCCCCTGGGGATCGCCCCGCCGGAGGCCGGCGAGGCCGGCTTCCAGGCCTGGATGACCGTCGTCCACGCGTTCTCGCTGGTCTCCAAGACCCTCGACCGTGAGCTGATGGACGCCCACGGGATCTCGCTGGCCTGGTTCGAAGTGCTGGCCCGGCTGCACCGCCGGCCGGAGGGGCGGCTGCGGATGCAGGAGCTCTCCCAATCGCTGGTGGTGTCCAAGGCCAGCGTCACCAAGCTGATCGACCGGATGGAACTGGCCGGCCTGGTCCACCGGCAGACCGCCACCGACGACCGCCGGGTGACCTACGCCGTGATCACCGATACCGGACGGATCACCCTCACCTCGGCCCTGCCCACCCAGATCGGCAACATCCGCCGGCACTTCGGCCAGTTCCTCTCGACGGAGGAACTGGACACGCTGCGCGGGCTGCTGGAGAAGGTCGTATCCGGCCAGGCCACCCTGGGCGGCCGGGCCGGTTGACACCTCACTTGGGTGGCTGCAGGGCGTCCCGGTCCAGGTCGTGGCCCTCCACCCAGAGCCGGCCGGCCCCGGACAGCAGCGCCCGCCGGTCGTCCTCCGGCGTTCCCGGCCGGGTCGGCAGCAGCGCCGTGACGGCGCTGCGCCCGGACCGGACCGCCGGATGCCGGCGGGCCAGGGCGGCGAGCCCCTGCCCGGGGCCGGCCTCGACCAGCAGGTGGTCCCCGTCGGCCAGCAACCTGTTCAGCGCCGGACCGAACAGCACCGGTCCGGCCAACTGCCCCGCCCAGAAGGCGGGATCGGCGACCTGCTCGGCGGTCAGCGGACCGCCTCCGGCCGCCGAATGGACCGGGATCGAGGGCAGGTTGCGACGCACCGCGGCGAACGAGGGTGTGGAGGCCGCCGCGTACGGGGCGAGCGCCGGGCTGTGGAACGCCTTGTGGGACCTGGCCGGACGGCAGGTGATGCCGTCGTCCTCCAGCGCCCCGGCCACCTTGGCCAGCTCGGCGTCCGGCCCGGCCAGCAGGCACTGCCGCGAGCTGTTGACCGCGCCCACCACCACGTCGCCGACCAGGTACGGCGCCAGCCGGTCCGCGGCCGCCGCCACCGCCAGCATCCCGCCCGGCGGGGCGTCCGCCACCAGTTCCACCCGCTCGCGGACCAGCCGGACCGCGTCCGGCAGGGTGAACACACCTGCCAGGGTCGCCGCCACCATCTCGCCGATGCTGTGCCCGAGCAGGGCGTTCGGCCGCACTCCCCAGCTCATCACCAGCCGGCCCATCGCGTAGCCGACCGCGAAGAGCAGCGGCTGGGAGTACTCGGTCGCGTCGACCGGTTCGCCGGACAGCCAGACGTCGCGGACCCGTTCGCCGTCCTCCAGCAGGAGCAGCACCGCGTCGACGGCGGCGGTGAACACCGGCTCGTGGCCGTACAGCCCGGCGCCCATCCGCGGATACTGCGAGCCCTGACCGGGGAAGAGCAGCGCGACGCCCCGGCGCTCGGTCACGGTGCCGCGCAGCACCGGGTCACCGGTCCGCAGCGCCGCCACCACCTCCTCCCGCGAGGCGGCCACCAGGCAGCCGCGGACCGGCTCGACCGGCTGCCCGAAGAGCTCCGGCAGCGGTACGGGCCGCTCCCCGGTCGACTCCAGCGCCCTCAGCACCTCGTCGCGCATCCGCTCCTCGGCGTCGGCGTCCTGCGCCGACCAGGCGTGCAGGTACGGCCCGACACCGGGGCTGCGGCTGAGCCGCTCGCCCGGGGGCATCAGCAGCACCGCCCGGCCGTCGGTGGGCTCGGGGCCGGGCCGCAGCACCGCGTCGGCCGGCCACGCCCCCCAGCCGAACAGCGGACGCAGGTCGCTGATGGCGGAGACCGGCTCCCCTTCGGGGACGGCCGGCGGCCAGGAGCAGGCGCGCAGCAGGCCGAGCACCCGCTCACCCTCGGCCAGCGCCTCCACCGAGCGGCGCAGCACCACGGCGGCGACGGCTCCGGGCTGCGGCTCGTGCAGGCCGACCGCGACCACGGTGTCCGCCTCGCCGCGCTCCAGCGCCCGGCAGGCGGCGAACAGCGCGGCCCGGGAGTCGGCGACCGACTCCACCGGGTAGGGCCCGGCCGGGTCCACCGCGTACGGGCCGGCCACCACGAAGCGGGTCCGGACCGGCAGCCGTTCCGGGCCGACGCCGAGCCAGATCAGCAGCAGAGCGGCCCAGCCCGGTGCGGCGAAGGCGTCGGCAGCCCCCTTCAGCCGGACCATGCCCCTGACAATTGCGCAGTCCTGATCGACCATGACGCCGCCCCACCCATCGAGAATCCACCGGCCGCCCCGACGGCGGTCCGGGTACTCGACCCTGTCGCCCACACCTCCGAGACCGCTGGAACTCCGCTGGAGAGGCCCCGCCACCAGCATCTCTCCAGCCCGGTTCGAGGGCAGATCGAGCCGTCCCGCACAGGGTGGGAGACGGCTGCTGCCCGTCAACCGGCCGGGCGGCCCGGCCGGTTCGAGCAGTGGAGGACGCATGAGGTACGAGGACGTGTACGTAGCGGCGACCGGCAGCGCGCTGCCGCCGGGCATGCCGGTGGAGGAGGCACTGGCCGCCGGCCTGGTCGACCGGCGCATCGCCGTCTCGACCGGCATCCGGTCGATCGCCGTCGCCGGGCCGGGTGACTCCCCGCCGGAGCTGGCCGCGCGCGCCGCCGCCGACGCGCTGGCCCGCAGCGGCCACACGCCCGCGGAGGTGCAGCTGCTGCTGCACGCCACCGTCTGGTACCAGGGCCACGACCTCTGGCCGCCGGCCTCGTACGTGCAACGGACGGCGATCGGCAACCAGTGCCCGGCCGTCGAGGTCCGGCAGATGTCCAACGGCGGCATGGCCGCGCTGGAGCTCGCCGCCGCGTTCCTCGGCTCCCCCGCCGGCCGGCGCGACACGGCCGCGGTGCTCACCGCCGCCGACCGGTTCGCCGGGCCGCACTTCGACCGCTGGCGCAGCGACCCGGGCACGGTCTACGGGGACGGCGGCTCGGCGCTGGTGCTCAGCCGCCGGGGCGGCTTCGCCCGGCTGCGCAGCCTGGTGACCGTCTCCGACCCGGAGCTGGAGGGCATGCACCGGGGCGACGACCCGTTCGGGACCGGCCTCGGCGCGCTGCGTTCCCCGGTCGACCTGGACCCGCTGAAGCGCCAGTTCCTGGCCACCGCCGGCAAGTCCTTCGTCCTGGCCCGGACCCTGGCCGGCCAGGAGACCGCGCTCAAGCAGGCGCTGGCCGAGGCCGACACCGGCCTCGACGGCATCGCCACCCTGGTGCTGCCGCACTTCGGCCGGCGCCGGCTGCAGGCCGTCTTCCTGGAACGCCTGGACGTCGACATCGCGCGCACCACCTGGGAGTTCGGCAGCGGCGTGGGCCACCTCGGCGCGGCCGACCAGTTCGCCGGACTGGACCACCTGGCCGCCACCGGGCGACTGCGGCCGGGCGAGCGGTGCCTGGTGATGGGCGTGGGGGCGGGCTTCACCTGGTCCTGCGCGGTGCTGGAGATCGAGCAGCGGCCGGCCTGGCAGGACTGACGTCCGCGGCTCCTACGACGAGGGAGGGTCCGCCCCACCGGGCGGACCCTCCCTCGTCGTGCCGGTTCAGTCCTCGACCGTGGCCACCGCACGGGTCCAGCCGGCGCCGGCCCGGGCGATCTTCACCGGGAAGCAGGTCACGGTGAACCCCGACGGCCGGGGCAGCGCGTCCAACCCGCCCAGTCGCTCGATCTGGCAGTACTCCCGCTCCCGGCCGGCGAAGTGCGCGGGCCAGAGCACGGAGCGGTCACCGGTCTCGCGGTAGCGGCGGATGATGTCCGAGAACGGCGCGTCCAGGCTGAACGCGTCCGTCCCGATCACCTTGACGCCGAAGTCCAGCAGGAAGTTCACCGCGGAGCCGTCCAGCCCGGTGAACTCGGTGAAGTACCGCTGGGTGCCGACCCACGCGGAGGCTCCGGTGTGGATCAGCGCGATGTCCAGCGGCTGCGGCTGGTAGCCGATCCGGTCCAGCTCCTCGGCCAGCACCCCGGCGTCCACCGCACCGGTGCCGGCGCCGCGCACGTCCAGGACGAAGGCCGGGCGCTGGAACCAGTCGAGCGGCATCTCGTCGATCGTCCGCGGCGGGCCGCCGTGCCCGGTCCGGGTGCCGTAGTGCGAGGGGGCGTCGACGTGGGTGCCGATGTGGGTGCTGACGGTCAGGATGTCCTGGTTGAGGAACTCGCCGTCCGGCAGTACCGCCGGGTCGAGGTCGACCCCGAACTGCTCGCGCATCCCGTCGGTCATGTAGACGGCCGCCTCGGCCGGTGTCATGACCTTGTGCTCCATCGGCTCCGCCTCCCAGAAGTCGGCGTCGATGGGCGAGGACAGGTCGATCAGTCGCATGCTCTCGTCTCCCGCAGCGTTGTCGGTCGGTTCACTCGGTACCGGTGCTCACCGGACGCGCTTGCGCAGCGCGGTCCGGTCCACCTTGGTGTTGGCCAGCCGGGGCAGCTCGTCCAGCACCTCCACGCGGTACAGCCGCTGGTGCGGCTCCACCAGGGCGTTGACCCGCTCGCGCAGCCCCTCCACCAGGGCGGCCAGGGCCTCCGGGCCGGCCGGCCGGTGCGCCGGTCGGAGCACCACGAAGGCCACCGGCACCAGCTCCCCGTCATGCGGTGCGTCCACCGCCGCGCACTCGGCGACCTCGGGCTCCTCGGCCAGGAAGCACTCGATCTGCCCGGGGGCGACCAGGACGCCGCCGGTGGTGAAGACGTCCCGGACCCGGTCGAGGAAGAACAGGCTGCCTTCCTCGTCCAGGTAGCCGACGTCACCGGTGGAGAGCCAGCCCCGCGCGTCGACGGCCTCCTCGGGTTGCGGCACCAGGTAGCCCTTCATCACGTTCGGGCCCTGCACCTGGATCTCGCCGATCGCGTGCGGGGCCACCGGGAGCCGCGACTCCAGGTCGACGATCCGCAGCCGGCTGCCGGGCAGCGGACGGCCCACCGAGCCGGGCCGGGGCGCCGAGAGCAGGTCCGAGGCGGCCAGCGAGGAGGTCTCGCACATGCCGTAGCCCTGGAGCATCGGGACGCCGAACTGCCGGTCCAGCGCGCGCAGCACGGTGGGGCGCAGCGGGAAGCCGCCGGACGCCACCATCCGTACGGTGGCCAGCTCCAGCTCGCCCAGCCGAGGGTGGCCGGAGAGCTGGATCAGCCGGAACGGCAGGGTGTAGAAGTGCGTCGCCCGGTACTCGTTGGCGTGGCCCACCGCGTCCACCACGTCCCCGCCGGAGAGGACGTGGGTGGCGCCCACGTGGGTCGAGGCGTTCATGTGCATCGGGTGGTAGAGCGGCAGCCCGTTGAGCACCACCGAGCCGGCGTCCTGCTCGTGCGCGGTGGACAGCTGCACGGCGCCGGTCAGCAGGTTGCGGTGGCTGAGCCGCACCGGCTTGGGCTTGCGGGTCGAGCCGCTGGTGAACAGGACGCAGGCGGTGGCCTCGCCCCGGCTCGGTACCGGCGCGGGGCCGGCCGGCCGCTCGGCCAGGAGGTCCAGCACGGACGGGACGCCGTCCTGGGCGGGGCCGATCAGCAGCACGTGCTCCAGGTCGGGCAGCCGGTCGCGCAGCGGCGCCAGCCGCTGGTACACCTCGGGCGTCACCACGGCGGCCCGGGCCCGCGAGAGGCTGAGCGCGTGCTCCAGCATCTCGGCGCTGTACAGGTGGTTGGCCGGGTTGACCACGTTGCCGCTGCGGATGATGCCGTAGTAGAGCGCCGGGAACTCGGGGACCAGCGCCATCGAGAGCAGTACTGGCGCCCCATCCGAACCGAGCAGCCCGGCCAGGCCGCGGGCGTAGGCGTCGGCCTGGCGGTCCAGTTCGGCGAAGGTGACCTCCCCGGCGCCGGGGACGATCACGGCCGGGCGGTCGCCGAACCGCTCGGCGG
Source organism: Kitasatospora sp. NPDC004723 (assembly GCF_040609255.1). Classification (NCBI taxonomy): domain Bacteria; kingdom Bacillati; phylum Actinomycetota; class Actinomycetes; order Kitasatosporales; family Streptomycetaceae; genus Kitasatospora; species Kitasatospora sp. NPDC004723. The sequence continues at coordinate 63,405 of NZ_JBEXJT010000047.1, forward strand.
CCCGGGTGAGCAGTCCGTCCACGCTGCCGCCGGGGACGGGCGGGAGCTCGGCCCCGTGGCTGAGGAACGGCTCGGTGGTCAGGTCGCTCACAGGTTCTCCCCGGGGGTGGCGTGGGCACGGGCGTGGCGGAGCGTGGTGCGGCTGTTGGTGCCGAGCGCGGTGCGGACGGCGGCCCGGGCCCCGGCGTAGTCGGTGTCCGGCCCGAAGGCGGTGGCCAGCGCGGCCGGGTCGAGCACCACCGAGTGGCGCGAGGTGACACGGACGCCGCCGTCCACCGGGGTGAACAGCCACTGACCGGTGTGCGCCGTCATCACCGGCGGCAGACCGGTCTGCTTGTAGACGATGCGGTCCGGGAAGCAGAGCCGGACGGACTTGGTGGTGTGGACGGAGCCGTCGGCGGCGAGGGTGTCCATCTCCATCGTCTGGACGCCGTCCTCGTCCTCGGTGAGGTCCAGCCGGGACACGTGCGGCAGCCGCTGCGGCCACAGGTCGGAGCGGTGCAGGAACTCGTACACCGCGGCCGGGTCGGCGCCCGGCATCTCCTCGGTGTCCTCGAAGCTGAAGGACAGCTCGCCGGCCGTGTCGCCGAGTTCGGCGGCGGCCCGCAGGGCGGCCAGCTCGGCGGTGGAGTTCCGGTCGCAGGCCTGCTCGATCCAGCGGACGGCCTGCTCGTCGTCCTCGTCGACGGCCCGCCAGAAGTGGTCCAGCTCGACCAGGGTGGTGCCGTCGGCCTGCTCGGTGAGCCGCCAGGCGCCGCCCATCGCGGCCACCGGGCTGCTGGAGCGCTCCTGCCGGAAGGACACGCGGAGCCCGGCCGGGTCGAGCTGCCGCAGCGACGTCCAGTTCCGGACCTCACCGTTGGCGAAGGCCCAGAGCCGGATGCGCTCCTGCCCGTCGACCGGTTCGAGCCGCTCGGCGTGCACGGTCGGCCCGAAGACCTGGGGCCAGGCGGTGACGTCGGCGACCAGGTCGTAGACGGCCTTGGCGGGTGCCGCCACGGTGACCGTGTGCGTCACCTCGTGGGTGGCGCCGGCCGCGGGCAGGCCGGTCTCGGCGGTGTTCTCTGCCATGGGTACTTCCCCCTCGTGGATCGTCCGGCCGGTGGCGCGGGCCGGTCAGTAGTTGCCGAGGCCGCCGCAGACGTTGATCGCCTGCGCCGTGATGGAGGCGGCCAGGTCGGTGGTCAGGTAGCCGACCAGGCCGGCCACCTCCTCCGGCGTGGTGTAGCGGCCCAGCGGGATGCGCGCCTCGAAGCGCCGCAGGACGTCCTCGGGGGTGGTGTCCCAGACGGCGGCGTAGCCCTTGCGCACCTCCTCGGCCATCGGCGTCTCGACGAAGCCCGGGCAGACGGCGTTGACGGTGATCCCGGTCTTGGCCAGCTCCAGGCCGAGCGCCTTGGAGAGGCCGACCACGCCGTGCTTGGAGGCGGAGTACGGCGCCGCCAGTACCACGCCCTGCTTGCCGCCGGTGGAGGCGATGTTGATGATCCGGCCGCGGGACAGCTCCTGCATCCGGCCGGTGGTGAGCACCTCGCGGACCATCCGGAAGGTGCCGTTGAGGTTGGTGTCGATCACCGACTCCCAGAGCTCGTCGGCGAGCTCCGCCGTGGTGCCGCCGCCGCCCCGGCCGGCGCTGTTGACCAGCACCTCGACCGGGCCGAACGCATCCACCGCGGCGGCTGTGAACCCGCCGACGCTCCGTACGTCGCGGACGTCCAGCCGGGCGCCGGCGGCCTGGATCCCCTCGCCCACCAGCTCCTTGACGGTCGCCTCGACCACCGCTTCGTCGCGCGCGCCGACGAACACCCGGTACCCCGCCGCGCCGAGGTGCCGGGCCACCGCCAGGCCGATCCCACTGGTGCCGCCGGTGACCACCGCGCTGCCGCGGTTCCGCTCCCCGCCCATTGCCACTCCGTCCGTTCGGTTCCGTGGCCGACCCCGCGAACGGACCGGCGCGGTCTCGATGCTCACGGGCGCTGCTCAAGGGCCGCTGGAGCCGGACTGGACGCGGCGGACAGGTCCAGTCCGGCTCCAGCGGCCCTCCAGCGGCGCCCGACAGGCTCGGCGGACGCCGGAGCGCCCGTGCCGAGGCAGACCCGAGGAGACGTCACATGACCGCACTGTTCGACACCGCGACGACCGCCGGGGCCGTCGACACCGCGCTCCACCTGGAGATCCAGCACTTCTACGCCCGGCACATGCAGGCCGTGGACCTGGGCGACGTCGCCGCCTGGGCCGCCGGCTTCACCGAGGACGGCGTCTTCTCCACCAACGCCTTCCCGGAGCCGGTGGTCGGCCGGGCCGCGATCGAGGCGGCCACCGCGGCGGGCGAGGAGGCCCGCAAGCCGACCGGGGTGATCCGCCGCCACGTGCTCACCACGCTGGCCCTGGAGCCGGCTGCGGACGGCTCGGTGCGGACCCGTTCGTACGTGATGGTGCTGGAGACCCTGCCGAAGGCGCGCACCGAGATCTACTGCAGCACGCTCTGCGAGGACGTGCTGGTCCGTGGCGAGCACGGCGGCTGGCTGATCCGCAGCCGGCACATCCTGCGCGACGACCTGATCGCGCGCGACTGAGCCCGGCACCGCCGTCCGCCCCCACCGGCCGGGTCGGCGGGGGCGGCGGGCTACCGGCGCACGACAACGGGAGAAGCGCCCGGACCGGGGGTCCGGGCGAGCAGGGCGAGCGGGACTCGCTCGGCTACTTCGCGCTGCGCCGGGACAAGGCGGTGATCTTCTCGCCGAGCGGTAAGGCGGCGATCGCCTA